>JAQGLR010000438.1 GCA_028292765.1 Massilia sp.
AGCCTGGAGTGATGGGCTTTTTGCACGCGCTGGACCCGAGGGCGGAGCCGCGCTTTATCGAGTCGGTCAGCCGATTAATTCGGGAAACGGCGCTCAGTCGGCGAAGGCGCCGGCCTGCTTGTAGATCGGTCCCCACTTGTCGATCTCGGCCTTCAGGTGCGCCTGCAGGGCCTCGGGCGTGGCCTTGTCGGCGGCGACCGGTTCGGCGCCGAGGTCGGCAAACCTGGCCTTGACGTTGGGATCCTTCAGGGCGTCGCGCAGCGCGGCGCCCAGCGTGGCGATGACGGGCTTGGGCGTGCCTTTTGGTGCATACAGGCCGTGCCAGACGTACATCTCGAAGCCCTTCATGCCCTGCTCGGCGAAGGTGGGAATGTTCGGCAGCGACGCGACCCGGTTCCTGGTCGTGGCCCCATACACCTTCACCTTGCCGGCGCGGATGTGCGAGGTGGTCGACGTCGTCTGGTCGCACAGCAGGTCGATCTGGCCGCCCAGCAAATCGTTCATGGCCGGGGCGGTGCCGCGGTAAGGAACGGTCGTCAGCGGCGTGCCGAGCGCGCGCAGGAACAGCATGCCGCACTGATGCGACACGGCGCCCAGGCCCGCGTTGCCCATCGTCAGCTTGCCCTGGTTCGCCTTGATGTAGGGGATGAGTTCCTTCAGGTTGTTCGGGGGCAGGTCCTTGCGGGCGACCAGCACCATCGGCACGTCGGCAACCAGCCCGATGTATTCGAAATCGGTCAGCGGATTGAACGGCAGCTTGCGGTACATCGCTGGGCTGGTACTCATGCCGTTGTGATGCAGCAGCACGGTGTAGCCGTCCGGCGTCGCCCGCGCGACCCTGCCCGCGGACAGCGTGCCGCCGGCGCCGGTGGCGTTCTCCACGATCACGGACTGCTTGAGCGACTTGGACATGCTCTGGCCCAGGAGGCGGGCCAGCGTATCGGTCGGTCCGCCGGCGGAGAAGGGGATGATCATGGTAATTGGTTTTTCCGGAAAGTCGGCGGCCAGCACGGCGGTGGAAACCACTAATCCGACTCCGGCAGCTATCAGTTTCTTCAACATCATCGTCTCCTCAACTGGTTTGTGCGCGATTGGGTAAATCATCCCGCTTGTGCTTAAACCATCGTATGAGTTTATGGGAAGCGATGTGAAATAGCTTTTTATGATGCCAGCATCAGGGAACGGTATAGCTGCGCCATCACCGTCCAATCCATGACGCGCCGGGCCATTCGTCCGCCAGCACCATCTCCTTCATCAGCGCGACCAGCTCGGCCGCGGCGGCGACGCTCGCCGGCGACGGCCTGCGTGTCGCCGCCCGCGCAAGAACGATGCGGCGCGACAGGTCGGGCGACGCGATCGGCGCCCCCGACAGAAGGCCTTGCCTGAATTCGTCGAGGACCGCCGAACTGGGCAGGATGGTATAGCCGAAGCCCTTGGCCACCAGCGACTTCTGCAAGTCCAGTCCATTGGTCTCGGCCACGATATCGACACTGATCCCCGCCACCGCCAGCGCGTGCTCGATGATGCTGCGCAGCCCATGCGCCGCGTTCGGGAACACCATCGCGCGGTCCTTGAGTTGTCTCAAAGGAAAGGGTTGGCCGGCGTCGAAGTCGCCCGGCGGGCCAACGATGTAGAGCCGCTCGTCGAGCAGGGCCTCGACCTGGAAACCCGTCGAAGAACGGGTGTCGTACACCAGCGCCAGTTCGACTTCGCCGGCGTCCAGCCACTGCACCACGTTGCCCGAATAGCCGACGTTCACGCTGACCGTCACCGCCGGATACTTCGTGCGCAGGCGCGCCACCAGCTCGGCCGCCAGCAAGCCGCTGGTGCTCGCCAGCAGGCCGATCACTACCCGGCCGGCCACCGCGTTGGCGGCCGGGCCGATTTCGGCGCGCGCCTTGTCCAGCTCGCGCAGCGCGCGCCGTCCGTACTCGACCAGCGTGCGCCCGGCGTCGGTCAGCACCATGCCGTGGCGTTCCCGTTCGAACAGCGGCACGCCGCATTCTTCCTCGAGCATGCGGATATGGCGCGACACGGCGGGCTGCACCAGGTGCAGCAATTCGCCCGCCTTCGTGGCGCTGCCGGTCTCTGCAATCGCAATCAGTGTACGGATCTGCTTGATGTCCATTTCACCTCCTTCCCGTTGAAGGCAGCCATGATGAACCGTGATGATGGCATCAGTATTTTCTATTTCACCATCCATCCCATCGAATTCTATGATGAATCATATTCCAACGGCGAGCGCTGCTCGATTGACGATGAATCCTGACGAGTTCGATGCAGCCCACCTCCAGCAGTGGGTGGGCAAGACCGAAGTGCTGCACGAGACGGTGCGCCCGGAAGTCGCGGCGGCGCTGGCCGCCACGCTGGATTATCCGGATGCGCCAGGCGAAGGCGAACCCTTGCCGCCACTCTGGCACTGGACCAATTTCAACGCGGTCGTGCCCTGGTCGCAGCTGGGCGCCGACGGCCATCCGAAACGCGGCGGCTTCCTGCCGCCGGTACCCTTGCCGCGGCGGATGTGGGCCGGCGGCAGGTTTGTCTTCCACGCCCCGGTTCCCATCGGGGCAAAGGTGGCGCGCACCTCGACCATCGCGAGTGTCAGCGCCAAGGAGGGCTCGAGCGGCCCCCTGGTGTTCGTCACCGTCCGCCACGAGATCAGCCGCGACGGACAAGCGGCCATCACGGAAGAACACGACATCGTCTACCGGAGTTTGCCCGCACCTCGGCCCGCACCCGGCAGTGCTCCAGCGCCGCCGAAAGCCGCGCCCCCGGCCGCACGCTGGTCGCGCACCATCCATCCGGATCCGGTCCTGCTGTTTCGCTACTCGGCCCTGACCTTCAACGGCCACCGCATCCACTACGACCGCAGCTATGTGACCGAAGTGGAGGGCTACCCGGGCCTGATCGTCCACGGTCCCCTGATCGCCACGCTGCTGGTCGATCTGGTGCGGCGCGAGGTCCCGGGTGCGGACATCGCGCAATTCCGTTTCCGCGCGCTGGCCCCGCTGTTCGACACCGAGGCCTTTTCGCTCTGCGGCGAGCCGGCTGCCGACGGTACCACCATTAACCTGTGGGCGCAGAACAGCCGCGGCGAGCTGGCGATGCAGGCCGAAGCCATCCTGCGCGCCGCCGATTCAACGCGGATTCCAACCAAGGGGGGAGACCAATCATGATTCACCAGGAGCAATCGCACCAGGACATCCGCGAGGCCGTGCGCGCCTTATGCGCCGAATTCCCCGCGGACTACTTCAGGAAAGTCGACGACGAGCGCGCCTACCCGGAGGACTTTGTCGATGCGCTGACCAAAGCCGGCTGGCTGGCCGCGCTCATCCCGCAGGAGTACGGCGGCTCCGGACTCGGGCTGACCGAGGCCTCCGTCATCATGGAGGAGATCAACCGCTCGGGCGGCAATTCCGGCGCCTGCCACGGCCAGATGTACAACATGGGCACGCTGCTGCGGCACGGCTCGCAAGCCCAGAGGGATTTCTATCTGCCGAGGATCGCCAGCGGCGAGCTGCGCCTGCAATCGATGGCGGTGACCGAGCCGAGCACCGGGACCGACACCACCAAAATCAAGACCACGGCGGTGCGCCAGGGCGACAAATATGTGATCAACGGCCAGAAAGTCTGGATTTCCCGGGTCCAGCATTCCGACCTGATGATCCTGCTCGCGCGCACCACGCCGCTGGCCGAGGTCACCAAAAAGTCGGAAGGCATGTCGATCTTCCTGGTCGACCTGCGCGAGGCGATCGGCAAGGGCCTGAGCGTGCAGCCGATCATCAACATGGTGAACCACGAAACCAACGAGCTGTTCTTCGAGAACCTCGAGATTCCGGTCGAGAACCTGATCGGCGAGGAAGGCAAGGGTTTCAAATACATCCTCGACGGCCTGAACGCCGAGCGCACCCTGATCGCCGCCGAGTGCATCGGCGACGGTTACTGGTTCATCGACAAGGTCACGAGCTATGTGAACGAACGGGTCGTGTTCGGCCGCCCGATCGGCCAGAACCAGGGCGTCCAGTTCCCGATCGCCAGGGCTTACGTGAACCTCGAGGCGGCCAACCTGATGCGTTACAAGGCCTGCGGACTGTTCGATGCCCACGAGGCCTGCGGCGCCGAGGCCAACATGGCCAAGATGCTGGCCGCCGATGCCTCGTGGGAAGCGGCCAACGCCTGCCTCCAGTTCCACGGCGGTTTCGGCTTCGCCGCCGAATACGATGTCGAACGTAAATTCCGCGAAACCCGGCTGTACCAGGTGGCGCCGATTTCGACCAACCTGATCCTGGCGTATGTCGGCGAGCACGTGCTCGGCATGCCCCGTTCGTTCTAGGAAACGGGTATGCAAGCACTTATGCGCCCTTTGGACGGCATCACCGTCATCACGCTGGAACACGCGATCGCCGCGCCGTTCTGCACCCGCCAGTTAGCCGATCTGGGCGCGCGTGTCATCAAGGTCGAGCGGCCCGGCGTGGGCGATTTCGCCCGCGCCTACGACGAGCGCGCGCGCGGGATGGCGTCGCATTTTGTCTGGACCAACCGTTCCAAGGAAAGCCTGACCCTGGATGTCAAGCACGGGGAGGCAGGGCCGATCCTCGAAGGCTTGCTTGGCGGCGCGGACGTGCTGGTGCAGAACCTGGCGCCGGGCGCCGCGGCGCGCCTCGGGCTGTCGTATGAGGCCCTCAAAGAACGCTTTCCGCGCCTGGTCGTGTGCGACATCTCCGGCTACGGCGCCGACGGCCCCTACCGCGACAAGAAGGCCTATGACTTGCTGATCCAGAGCGAATCGGGCTTCCTGTCGATCACCGGTACGCCCGACGAGCCGGCCAAGGCCGGCTGCTCGATCGCCGACATTGCGGCCGGCATGTATGCATATACAAATATCCTGGCGGCCCTGATCCAGCGCGGCCGGACCGGCGAGGGCTGTCATATCGACGTCTCCATGCTCGAGAGCATGGCGGAATGGATGAGCTACCCCTTGTACTACGCGATCGACGGCGCCGCCCCGCCGCCGCGCGCCGGCGCCGCCCACGCCACCATTTATCCCTACGGACCGTTCCCGGTCGGCGATGGCAAGACCGTCATGCTGGGCCTGCAGAACGAACGCGAGTGGGAGCAGTTTTGCGCCAGGGTGCTGGAGCAGCCCCAGCTGGCGAAAGACCCGCGCTTCGCCACGAATTCGGCACGCACCGCGGCGCGCGAGGAGCTGCGTGGCATCATCGTCGAGGCCTTTTCGCAGCAGACGGCGGAACAGGTGATCGAACGCCTCGACGCCGCGCAAATCGCGAACGCGCACATGAACGACATGCACGACCTGTGGCAGCACCCGCAGCTGAAGGCGCGCGGGCGCTGGCTTGAGGTCGATACGCCCACCGGCAAGATACCGGCCCTGCTGCCGCCCGGCGTGCCGAATACCTATGCCGCGCGCATGGATGGCGTGCCGGCGCTGGGCCAGCATACCGACGCCATCCTCGGCCAGCTTGGCTACGACCGCACCCGGCTCGACGCGCTGCGCGCCGCCGGGGCGATTTGAATTTCCTCAAAGGGGGCCTGCCGTGACAACTCCAGTACCGCGTTCCTACCTGTTTGTTCCCGCCAACCGCCCGGACATGTTCGACAAGGCCTGCAGGGCGGGCGCCCACGCGGTCATCGTCGACCTGGAAGATGCGGTGCCGTTTGCCGACAAGGCACAGGCGCGCGCGGCGCTGGCCGCCTGGCTCGGGGCTGGCCATCGGCCCGCGCAGCCTGTGCTGATCCGCATCAACGGCGCCGACACCGCGTGGTTCGCCGACGACCTGGCGCTGTGCGGTGCGCCCGGCGTGGGCGGCGTCGTCCTGTCGAAGGCCGAGGGGGTGGACGATATCGCGCGCCTGCGCGAGGCCGGGGCGGCCGCCATCCTGCCCTTGATCGAGAGCGCGGCGGGTTTTGATCATGTGCGGGCAATCGCGTCGGCGCCCGGGGTCCGGCGCTTGCTGTTCGGGTCCATCGATTTCCAGCTGGACCTGGGCATCCGCGGCGAACGCGAGGAGTTGCTGTTGTTCCGTTCGCAACTGGTGCTGGTATCGCGCCTTGCCGGCCTCCAGGCGCCGGTCGACGGTGTCAGCACGTCGATCGGCGACGCCGCACGCCTGACCCTCGACGCCATCCATGCGCGCCAGATGGGTTTTGGCGGAAAGTTGTGCATCCACCCGAAACAGGTACCCGAGGTGAATCGCTGCTTCAGACCCGGCGAGGAAGAACTTGCGTGGGCAAAACGGGTGCTGGCGGCCGCTGCGGCCTCCGGCGGGGCGGCAGTGGCGCTCGATGGAAAGATGATCGATCGGCCCGTGATCCTGCGGGCGCAGCAAATGCTCGACGAAAGCGGCCAGCAGGAATAAAAACGGCACGGCCGCGCAAAATACCCGACATGAGAGCGCCATATTTCAGAAGCCTGTCATTCAATAAAGCAAGCTGCGCGCACATTGTATTACCGTCGGGATAAATTAATAATATCGGGAAATTTCAAGCGCACTCAGCTGTGAGCCTTGTCAAGCTTTATAGTCGTGCTCGGCACCGGAGACCAGCCTTATCCTACACTTGAGCGACCGACAATTCGTGATTATTCGCTCAAAGGAAACTAAATGAAAAGCGCAGATCAGCAACGTAGGCAATTGATGAAGGGTCTTTTAGGTGCTGCCGCCCTGCAAGGCTTACCGAGTACCGCCTTCGCTAATACGGGTCTTCGAATGCGCGTCGAGTGGCAGCAGTTCAAGGGAACGAGCCAGTATCAGTCTTTCCTGAACGCCATTGCGGCGATGCGTCAGAATACCAATCCTGCCGACAGGGGATCGCTGCACTTTTGGGTCAGGGTCCATCAGACGTATTGCCCGCATGAGGTCCCGTATTTCATTTCCTGGCATCGCGGATATTTGTATTATTTCGAGCAACAACTTCGCGTTTCCTCAGGTGATCCCACCCTGAATCTTCCATATTGGGATTACTATTCCTACGCAACAATGCCGAGCGAATTTACGAATCCCGCGCCGGACAATCCGCTCTATTTACAGCGCGCAGGGGCGAACGTGCACAACGCGCTGACTTTATCGCCGTTTGCGCCGGAGGTGTATAACTTTCAGCGAGGAACGCAGAATGCCTTCGAAGCCAGGATCGAGAGCGCTCCGCATAATCCCGTGCATAACCTGATTGGCGGGATCATGACCACGATGCAATCGCCTTTCGATCCGATCTTTTATCTGCATCATGCAAATATTGACCGCTTAACGCACGCGTGGGCGCTCCCGGACGGCAAGGGCATTCCGGATACCGCGAATCCTTATTCGGCCACGAACAGCAGTTCATATTGGGGCGGCTCGAATCTGTATGCACCCCAATTGAGCATTGAACGGTACCGGACCTATTACCCGGGCTGGCTCGGATACGATTACGCCAACGCGACGGTGCCGACCTCGCTGCCACCAGCTTCCGGAACGGCGCAAGCTGCCAAGGCCAGCCAGCTATCGTCGCCGCGCCTGAAGTCCAGGCAACGGCCGCCGTCCAAGCGGATCACCCCCGTGCCGGGGCGCCAGATCTCGGCAACCCGCCGCGCCCTGGCCGGCGCCGCGAAGCTCGCTTTCGATGAGCAGTCCTATTCCACGAGCCTGAATTTCAGCAAGAAGGACGCGGCAGAAGTGGCGGCCGTCATTGCCGCGCGGCGGGCGGAGGACGACGGCGCAGGCGGGGGGCGTGTGGGGTCGATCAAATTCGTCGTCGATGGCGCCCGGCTGAGCGAGCCCGGGCGTCAGGGCGGATACTTTTATGCGCTCTATTTGAACATGCCGCCGGTTATTGATTCGGACGCCGCGGATAACACGTTTTTCCTTGGCACCCTGGGGGCGTTCGAGATCGCGGCGGCTTCCCACCATGGCCCAGCGAAACTGGAATTCGACCTTGTGAGCTTGCTGTTGCAGCAAGACGTGAAGGATTTCTCAGGACTGTCTTTATCCTGGATACGGGTTGACGGCGACAATCCGCCAGTTGGCGAGACGATTAACGTGCACGAAGCCCGGATCGATGTGGCATACGAAATAGAACCCGTCCAGCCGCCACGGCTGAAGGGGTTGGGGGGCGGGTATCGGTAAGCGTCAAGCGTCAAGCGCACCGCAAAGGCCGCGCCTCGCGCGGCCTTTCAGCCTGGCTTACTGCTGCGTGAAAAAGCGCAGCATCTCCTTGCTTGCATCGGGGCCGCTCGCATCGGTATAGCTGCCGTGCGAATTCCCGCCGGACCAGGCGTGGCCGGTACCATGGATGGTCCAGTGTTCAGCGATCACATCGCCCGTTTCGTCGCGGTGCGTATGCCGGGTAAAACTGCGTCCGCTGGCCTCGCCGGTTTCCTCATGCATGGCCACCTCCCGCACTTGGCCGGGAGCCTGGGCCATGTGGCATTCGATCGTTTGCCGCACCACATCCGCGCTGTTCTTCTGGTGCACCGTACGGTCCACGTCGCCATGGAAGACGATGACCGGGATGCTGGCCAGCGGCGTCGGGTTAGTCAGGCAGGCCGGGTCGGCGCCGTCGCGCATCGCCGACATGGCGGAGAAGCCGTCCGTCGCGCTGCGATGGGCAAGGCCCGAGTGGCAGCCGACTGCCTTGAACAGGTCGGGATAGGTCCGTCCGAGGATGACCGCCATTGCGCCGCCCGACGACAGGCCCGCGACCGATACGCGCGACTCGTCCACGGCGTATTGCGCGATCAGGCTCCGGGTCAGGGCGGCGATGAGCGCCGGTTCGCCTTCGTCACGCTCGTGGTGCGCTTGCTCATACCAGTTCCAGCAGCGGTTCCAGTTCGCCTGCGAAGACTGCTCAGGATAGAGCACCAGGCATTGCGCTTGCTCGGCAAGTTCGTTCATGCCCGTGCCAAGCGCGAAGTCGGCCGCGCTCTGTCCGCAACCGTGCAGCATCACCACCAGCGGCAGGGGTTCATTGCGATAACCGCCCGGTACGTAGAGTTTATATTGGAGC
Organism: Massilia sp.; assembly: GCA_028292765.1. Taxonomy (GTDB): domain Bacteria; phylum Pseudomonadota; class Gammaproteobacteria; order Burkholderiales; family Burkholderiaceae_D; genus Telluria. Next base: position 8,998 of record JAQGLR010000438.1, read on the forward strand.
GACCGGGAATCGCTGGCGAAGCTGCCTGACAGGAATTCCCCTCCGCCCTGGAGCGTCCCGGGGGCGGCATTGGTACTCTCGAGCACGCCAGCCCAGGGGTTAAAGCCAAAAAAAGGCCAGCTTCCGCTTGCTAGGTCAATCATGTTTACCTCATCGATGGCTTAGTCAGAAGGCTCCTGTATTTTTTCATCAGTATAGGGAAATGGTGCGGCGCACCATGTAAGGGGCGAGCGGGGCGTTTCGTAGGATAACAAGCCGGGAATGTCTTGCCCGCCGCAATACTTTAGGCTTAAAGTATGTCGGGAACGCCGAGAATGCTGAGAATCCGACATGGCCGCGCCGCCGGCGCTCCATGTCTTCCCCCGACTGGCCGGAGACAACATGAGCGGAACCGCGTACCTGGACACGTTTGCGAACGACAAGCTGCCGCCACGCGAACAGTGGCCCGAACTGCTGTTCGAACTCGACGAACTGGCCTATCCCGAACGCATCAACTGCGCCCATGAATTACTCGACCGGATGGTGGCGCGCGGCCATGGCGACTCGATCGCGGTCCGCGGCGCCAGCTTGAGCTGGACCTATTCCGAACTGCTGGAAACGGTCGACCGCATCGCCGGCGTGCTGCGCACGGAATTGGGCCTGGTCCCCGGCAACCGGGTGCTGCTGCGCGGCGCGAATAACCCGATGATGGCGGCCTGCGTGCTGGCAGTCTGGAAGGCGGGCTGCGTCGCGGTGCCCACCATGCCGCTGCTGCGCGCCAGGGAGCTCGCCACCATCGCCAGGCTGGCGCGGGTGGACGCCGTGCTGTGCGCCGCCGACCTGCGCGCGGAACTGGACCTCGCCTGCCAGGGCATCGACGTCGCACCGCGCGTGCTTGCCTATAACGATAACAACCCCGGCTCGCTCGAGGCCTTGATGGCCGCCATGCCGCCGCAGTTCGAGGCGGTCGACACCTGGGCCCAGGACGTTTGCCTGCTGAGCTTTACCTCCGGCACCACCGGCCGACCGAAGGGCACGATGCACTTCCATCGCGACGTGCTGGCGATCTGCGACTGCTTCCCGCGCTCGATCCTGGCCGCCACGCCGGCCGATGTGTTCATCGGCTCGCCGCCGCTCGCCTTTACCTTCGGCCTGGGCGGACTGCTGCTGTTCCCGCTGCGTTACGGCGCGTCCACCGTGCTGCTGGAAAAACTCACGCCCGACCTGCTGCTGGCGGCAGTCCAGAACTACCGCGCCACCGTGTGCTTCACCGCGCCCACCTTTTACCGGCAGATGGCGCCGCTGGCCGAACAATACGACCTGGCCAGCCTCACGCGCAGCGTCTCGGCCGGCGAAGCGCTGCCGCTGGAAACGCGCCAGGCCTGGCAGCGCGCCACTAGCCTGGCGATGATCGACGGCATCGGCGCCACCGAAATGCTGCACATTTTTATCTCGGCCGCCGGCGACGACATCCGTCCCGGCGCCACCGGGCGCCCGATTCCCGGCTACCGCGCCTGCATCCTCGGCGACGACGGCAACCCGGTCGGCCCCGGCGTCATCGGGCGCCTCGCCGTCAAGGGCCCGACCGGCTGCCGCTACCTGGACGACCCGCGCCAGCTCGATTACGTCTGCAAGGGCTGGAACCTGACGGGCGACGCCTACAAGGTGGACGAGGACGGCTATTACTGGTACCAGGCGCGCACCGACGACATGATCATCTCGGCCGGCTACAACATCGCCGGGCCGGAAGTCGAGGACGTGCTGCTGCAGCATCCGGCGGTGGCCGAGTGCGCCGTGGTGGGCGCGCCCGACCCGGAGCGCGGGCAGGTGGTGATGGCCTATGTCGTGCTGCGGCCCGGCGAACAGGCCGAACCTGGAATGGCGAAGGCCCTGCAGGACCATGTCAAGGGGACCATCGCCCCCTACAAATACCCGCGCCGGATCGAGTTCCGCACGGCCCTGCCGCGCACCGAAACCGGCAAGCTGCAGCGCTTCAAGCTGCGCCAGGAAGCGCAGCAAACCGTGGAACAGCCATGAAGATCGCCTGCATCGGCGGCGGCCCGGCCGGCCTGTATTTCGCCCTCCTGATGAAGAAGCAAAACCCTTCGCACGAGATCACGGTGATCGAGCGACACCGGCCCTACGACACCTTCGGCTGGGGCGTGGTGTTCTCCGACCAGACCCTGGGCAAGCTGGTGGCGGCCGACGAAGACACTGCAGGCGCCATCCTGCAGTCGTTCAACCACTGGGACGACATCGACGTTCACTTCAAGGGCCGGACCGTCACCTCCGGCGGGCACGGTTTCTGCGGCATCGGCCGCAAGCGGCTGCTGAACATCCTGCAGGCGCGCTGCGAGGAACTGAAAGTGCGGCTCGTGTTCGAAACCGACGTGACCGACGATCAGGCGGTGGCAAGCCGATACGGCGCCGACCTGGTGATCGCCTGCGATGGCCTGAACAGCCGCGTGCGCACCCGCTACGCCGCCACCTACCAGCCCGAGATCGACACCCGCCACTGCCGCTTCGTCTGGCTCGGCACCAACAAGAAGTTCGACGCCTTCACCTTCGCTTTCGAACAGACCGAGCATGGCTGGTTCCAGGCCCACTGCTACCAGTACGACGGCGACACCTCCACCTTCATCGTCGAAACGCCGGAAGAAGTCTGGCGCAAGGCCGGGCTGGACGACATGAGCCAGGAAGAGGGCGTCGCGTTCTGCGAAAAGCTGTTCGCCAACTACCTCGACGGCCATGCCTTGTTGAGCAATGCGTCGCACCTGCGCGGCTCCGCCATGTGGATCAAGTTCCCGCGCATCGTCTGCCGCGAATGGGTGCACTGGAACAGCATAGCCGGCCGCCGCGTGCCGGTCGTGCTGATGGGCGACGCCGCCCATACCGCGCACTTCTCGATCGGTTCCGGCACCAAGCTGGCATTGGAGGATGCGATCGAGCTGGCGCGCTGCTTCGGGCAGCATGGGACGGACGGTAGTCCGGCCGGGATCGACCAGGTGCTCGCCGCCTACCAGGAAGCGCGGGCGATCGAAGTGCTCAAGATCCAGAGCGCCGCGCGCAATTCGATGGAGTGGTTCGAGAACGTCGAACGCTACACCGCCATGGAAGCCGAGCAGTTCGCCTATTCGATGCTGAGCCGCAGCCAGCGCCTGTCGCACGAGAACCTGCGGCTGCGCGACGCCGATTACGTCCGCCGCTTCGAAGACTGGATCGCCCGGCGCGCGTTCGCCCAGGCCGGCCTGCCGGTTCCGGACGTGGCAGCCAGCATCCCGCCGATGCTCACGCCCTGGCGGATGCGCGGCACGGTCCTCAAGAACCGCATCGTGGTCTCGCCGATGGCGCAGTATTCGGCGCAGGACGGCGTCGCCGGCGACTTCCACCTGGTGCACCTGGGCAGCCGCGCGCTCGGCGGCGCCGGCCTGGTGTTCGCCGAAATGACCTGCGTCTCCGCCGACGCCCGCATCACGCCCGGCTGTCCCGGCCTGTACGCGCCGGAACATACGGCGGCGTGGAAGCGGGTCGTCGACTTCGTCCACGCCAACAGCGACGCCAGGATCGCCATCCAGCTCGGCCACGCCGGCGCCAAGGGATCGACCCGGCGCGCCTGGGACGGCACCGACTTGCCGCTAGAGGAGGGCAACTGGCCGCTGGTATCGGCATCAAAGCAGCAATACCTGGAAGGCGTGTCGCAAGTCGCGCGCGAAGCCACCCGCGAAGACCTGGAGCGCATCAGGCTCGACTTCGTGCGCACCACCGGCGAGGCGGCCAAGGCCGGCTTCGACTGGCTGGAGCTGCACTGCGCCCACGGCTACTTCCTGTCGAGTTTTATTTCGCCGCTGACGAATCGGCGCGGCGACGAATACGGCGGCAGCCTCGAGAACCGCTGCCGTTACCCGCTCGAGGTGTTTAGCGCGATCCGCGCCGCCTGGCCGGACGATAAACCGATCAGCGTGCGCCTGTCGGCCCACGACTGGGTCGAGGGCGGCTTGACGCCGGATGACGCGGTGCGGGTGGCGCGCCTGTTCAAACAAGCGGGCGCCGACATGATCGACGTCTCCTCGGGCCAGGTCAGCAAGCAGGAAAAGCCGGTGTATGGCCGCATGTTCCAGACCCCGTTCGCCGACCGCATCCGCAACGAGGCCGGGATCCCGACCATCGCGGTGGGCGCGATCTTCGAAGCCGACCATGTCAACAGCATCATCGCATCCGGCCGCGCCGACCTGTGCGCCATCGCGCGCCCGCACCTGGCCGATCCCGCCTGGACCCTGCACGAAACCGCGAAGCTTGGCTACACCGCCTTGGCATGGCCGAAGCAGTACCACGCCGGCAAGCTGCAACTCGAGCGCAATCTCGAACGCGAACGCCAGGTGGCCGCGGCCAGCGCCGGCCTCACCCCGCAGCAGGTCGCGGCGCGGCTGCTCGAGGGCTGACATGGCACGCAGACACGCGATCGGTGCGCAAGCCAGCAGCGAAGAGGACGCGCCGGACGTCGAGAGCCGGCTGACCGACAACAATCACCAGTCGCTCAAACTCTGGCTGCGCATGCTATCGATCACCAACCTGATCGAAGCCGAGATCCGCAGCCGGCTGCGCACCGAGTTCGGCATCACGCTGCCGCGCTTCGACCTGATGGCGCAGCTCGACCGCCATCCGGAGGGCCTGCGCATGGGGGAATTGTCGAAGCGCATGATGGTCACCGGCGGCAACGTCACCGGCATCACCGACCTGCTCGAGCAGGAAGGCCTGGTGGTGCGCGACCCGGTGCCGGGCGACCGCCGCGCATTCAGCGTCAGCTTGACCCCATCCGGGCGGCATGCGTTCAGGCGCATGGCCGCAAGGCACGAAGCCTGGATCAGGGAACTGATGGGCGCTTTGGAGGAACACGAAAGAGCGATGCTGTTCGACCTGCTGTCGACAATGAAGCGGGGGCTGGGCGCCCCCAGGCAACCGGAACATTAGGAGAATCCATGCGTTACCTCACAGGCGAACCGCAGCAGCTGCCGGGCAACCGCGCCGACTTCGCGAATTACCAGTCGCAGCACTTCCTGTTCAGTGTGAAGGGGGGTGTCGCCACGCTGACCCTGAACCGTCCCGAGCGCAAGAATCCGCTCACCTTCGATTCGTATGCCGAGCTGCGCGACCTGTTCCGGGGACTCGGCTACGCTCCCGACATCAAGGCGGTCGTCGTCACCGGCGCCGGGGAAAACTTCTGCTCCGGCGGCGACGTGCACGACATCATCGGCCCGCTCACGAAACTGGACATGCCGGGTTTGCTGGCCTTCACCCGCATGACCGGCGACCTGGTAAAAGCCATGCGCGCCTGCCCACAGCCGGTCATCGCCGCCATCGACGGCATCTGCGCCGGCGCCGGCGCCATCCTCGCGCTGGCCTCGGACATCCGCTACGGCACCGCGCGCAGCAAGACCGCCTTTCTCTTTACCCGGGTCGGCCTGGCCGGCTGCGACATGGGCGCCTGCGCGCTGCTGCCGCGCATGATCGGACAGGGACGGGCCGCGGAACTCTTGTTCACGGGACGCGGCATGAGCGGCGCCGAAGGCGAGCAATGGGGATTCTTCAACCGGCTGTGCATTCCGGAATCGGTGCTCGCGGATGCGCAGGTGTTCGCCGCCGACCTCGCGCACGGCCCGACCTTCGCGCATGGCATGACCAAGAACATGCTGCAGCAGGAA
>JAQGLR010000465.1 GCA_028292765.1 Massilia sp.
CTCGTGCGCGAGGGTGGCCAGGAATTCGTCCTTCCTGCGGTCGGCCACGATCAGCGCTTCTTCGGCCTTCTGGCGCACGTCCATCTCGTGCTCGAGGGTGCGGTTGGCCGCCTGCAGCGCGTCGGCGCGGCGCCCGATCTCGGCCAGCATGTCGTTGAAGGCCTCGACCAGCACCCCGATTTCGCCGCTGTTGTTGCCCGGTACGCGCAGCGTGAAGTCGCGCTGCTGCATCACCTGGCGCGCCACGTTCGTCACCGCTTCCAGCGGACGCGTGATGGCCGCCTGCAGGCGCGACGCGACCAGGCCCGCAATCACGAGCGCGCCCAGCATCACGCCGCCCAGGATCAGGCCATAGTTGAGCAGGCGCTCGAGCAGGCCGAAGCGCGAGCGCAGGTACACGGTGCCGATCTGCTCCCCGTTCTCGACGATCTCGTGCCACACCTCGAGCTCGCCGCGTGCGATGTGGTATCCGGGCGCCTGCGGCCTTGGGGGCAGCCGTCCGTCGGTGCCGGGCCTGGCATAGGTGGCGAAGGGCGCGCCGGCGCCGGTATACACGGCGCCGGCCAGGATCTGCGGGCGCGCGCGCAGCACAGCCAGCTGCTGCTGGGCGGTGCCGGCGTCGTTGAACGACAGCGCCGGTCCGGTGACGCTGGCCATGATGTCGGCCTGGGTGGTGAGGTCGTCGACCCAGTAGCGCTGGAAGGTGCGCAAGTCGAGCAGCAACATCGCGATCGAGGCCGACAGCAGGGCCGCCAGCGTCGTGTACACCGCCATCTTGATCAGTTTGCTACGGACGGAGCCGGCGTCGCGGGCGCTCATCAGCTTGTTCCTTTTACGACGCGGTTGGCCACCGTCAGCAGCCGCGAACTGAGTTTCACGCTCTGCTTCTCCGCCGAGTCGAGCGAGACGTCGAAACGCACGCGGTCCTCGATGATCCTGAAATTGATGACGCTGCCGTACTGCAGGCCGAGCTCGCACTCGGTCACGGGCATCAGGCCCGCCGGCGCGCCGCGCAGGATGCGTGCGGCGCGCGCATTATCGCTGCCGGCCACGAACAGCAGGTGCACGGGAGCGCCGAGTTCGCCTTCGCGCAGGTTGCGCACCTGGATCGGGCGCCCGAGCGCCTGGCGCCCGGCCACGACCCGCGCCAGCTCTGCCGCCATCTCGTCGGAGCCGACCACGCCGATCGTCACCGGGGCGGCGCTGTCGCCGAAGGCGCTGGCCGGAAACTCGGCATAAGCAAGGAATTTATACAGGAAAGCGGCTTTGACCCGGCGCTCCAGCACCTGGGTGGCGCCGGCCTGCGCGAGCGCCGGCAGCGGCAGCGCCGCGGCCGACGCCAGCAGCGCGAGGTGGGCTGCGGCGCCAGCCAGCGCCCAACCGGCCATGCGGCCCCGGAAGGGCCGGCGGGCAAACAGGGTCAGCAATCGGGAAAAACAGTGTCGAATCATTGGCCGGGGTTAAATTGGGATGTCGCGGTTCGCCGGCTCGCGCTATTCGCCGCCTGGCGGCCATGGTTTCAACTGAGCAGCCAGACCCGTCCGGGCATTAGCCGCGCCGACGCGGGCGAGCGCTCGGCCATGATAGCCCGGCACGGTCGATTGTGACAGTTTTTGCATGCCCCAGGGAAAACCATGGCTGTCTCCACGAACGAGGTGGCGCCGGGGTGTCTCGGTATGTTTGCCATAGTAAAACATTTTCATGCGAGCACCAAGCGAGTGCGCTGTCGCGTGCAACCCTGCAACACCCATTCGCGAAACGCATGACCGTCATTGCAAAAGGAAATTGGCATGTTTTATTTCCTTTGGGCATAATTCTTCCTGTCTCCTCTATTGTCCTCCTCGGAACATAGATTCAGCCCGCTCCTCGAGCGGGCTTTTTTTTGGCCAGCCGCCGCCGCTGTACCAGGTTCGGGCAATTTGTTACCATGCTGCCAACCGCGCCCCGGCGCGCCACTGGAGAGCGTCGTGACCCTTCCTGCCACCGTGGGCAAGCGCCGCGTCGAATTCTGGTTCGAATTCGGCAGCCTTTCGTCCTGCAGGAGGCGAAGGGGCGGCATATGTGGCGCGACATGGAGCGCGAGGCGGCCAGGCTCGGCCTGCCCTTTCGCCGCCCCTCGGCCTTCCCCCGTAGCGCCCTGCTGCCGATGCGCGTTGCCACCCTCGGGGCGGCCGAGCCCTGGATGGGGGAATACTGCCGCCGCGTCATGCTCCAGAACTGGGCGGAGGACCGCGAGATCGATAACGACGCAGCGGTGCGAAACGCCCTCGGGGGCCTGGTGCCGGATCCCGGCCAGGTCATTGCCGCCGCCCAGGACCCTGGCAACAAACTGCGCCTGCGCGCGAATACCGAGGAAGCACAGGCGCGCGGAATCTTCGGCGCACCCAGCTTTTTTGTGGGCGACGAACTGTTTTGGGGTAAGGACCGGCTCGATGCCGCCATCGCGCCGGCGGCCGGCTAGTGTCCAGGCGCGCCGCGCCAGGTCGTCCACTGTTGCCGCGCTCCAGCGCGCCGCCAGGGGTTTGCCGTTTAGTGTACGATTCGGCCATATTTTTGAATATACAACAGGCCGTCTTCCATGCTTCCATCCAGTAAGTCCGCCCTTGCCACTTCCGCCTACGACTGGAGCACCAGTGCGCTGGGCGATCCCGCCGGATGGCCGCAGCCGCTGCGCCTGGCGGCCGACCTGATGTTCAACATGCCGCTGCCGATGCTGTTGCAGTGGGGGCCGAAGCAGTCCCGGTCAGGCGCGCAGTCTGTCGCGCAGTCTGTTGTTATCTGCAACGAAGCCTACGGCCTGCTGGCCGGCCCCGGCTTCGCCCGCGGTCCCGGCGGCAGCGTGCCGGCGGTGCTGCCGCCGCCGGTCGCGGCGGCCGGAGAGTCGGCCGCGCGCGCATGGCACGGCGAAGCGGCCTGCGTTCCCGGGACCGCCGTCCACTTCGGCGCCGGCGGCCAGGAGCGTTACGACCTGCACCTGACCCCGATCCCGTTCGAAGACACGGTCGGGGGCGTGCTGTACGCGCTGGCGCCGGCCAGCGCAAGCGCCCCCCGGGCCGCCGCCGAGCCAGGTACGCTCAGCATCCTGGTGGTCGAGGACAACCTCGACTCCCAGTACCTGGTCTGCGAAATGCTCAAGGCCTTCGGTTACGAAGCGGACGGCGTGGCCCACCCGGACGATGCGCTCGCGCACCTGGCCGCCACCCGTTATCACATCCTGTTCACCGATGTCAGCCTGCCGGGCATGTCCGGTGTCGACCTGGCGCGCAAGGCGATCTCGACCTACCCCCACCTGAAGGTGATCTTCGCGTCGGGTTACGGCGACACGCTGCTGCGCCACCTCGATTTCCCTTACCAGTCACTGCAAAAGCCGTATGAACTCGACCAGCTGCAAGGCGCGCTGGGCCAGGTCGCGGACCAGTTGCGGGTGCAAGCCTGAGTGCGGCCCGTGCGTACCCTGCGAAGCCGACGGGCCGGGCCATCATGGCCCCGGGCCTCCCTGCCCGGCCCGCACGCCGGCTTTCCGACCATGATGTCTACCCGAACCATGCACGCCACCTGTAGCGCGCACGTCCGCGCGCCCGTCCGCGTCGCGCCTTCTTCCGGGGGTGCGCCGTGAGCCAGGAGCACGACGACCTCGAGCTGATGCGTTCGGCCGCGCTGCGCAACGCGAGCAACGGGATGGCGGCGCGCCAGCGCGCCGAGGCCGAGCTGCTGGCGGCCAAGGAAGCGTTGCGCCAGGCCCATGAGCGCATGGAGAACATGCTCGAAAGCCTGACCGAAGCGTTCTGCGCGGTCGACTTCGAGTGGCGCATCACGTATGTCAACGGCCGCGCGCTCGAACTGCTGGCGCCGCTGGGCAAGACCCGCGAAGGGCTGCTCGGCCACAGCCTGTGGGAGGAATTCGAGGAACTCGACGGCAGCAACCTGGCGGCCGAACTGCGCCGCGCCATGGCCTCGCGCCAGACCGGCAGCCGCGAATTCTTCTATCCGCGCCTGGCCAGCTGGATCGAGGCGCGCATGTATCCGTCCCCGGACGGGCTGACCTTGTATTTCCATGACGTGACGCAGCGCCGCATCGACCAGCAGGCGCTGATCGACGGCAATAACCGGCTGCAGGTGGCGCTGGCCGCCGGCCGCCTCGGCGACTGGTCGTGGGATGCGGCCAGCGACCGCGTCAACCTGGGCGAGCGCGCCGCCGCCATCCTCGGACTGGAACCCGAAATGCCGCATGCCTGGGCCGCGCTGCGCGCCCGCCTGGATGAACCGGACCGCGAAGCGGTGCGCCGCGCCGTCCTGCACGCATTCGCCAGCCAGTCCGACCTGGCCATCGAATGCCGGCTGCTGCCCGACGGCGGCCAGGCGCGCTGGATCGCCCTCGTGGGCCGCGCCGATTACGCCAACCCGGCCGAGCGCGACAGCGTCGTCGGCATGACCGGCGTCGTCCAGGATATTTCAAGCCGCAAGAACGTCGAGGACAGCCTGCGCCAGAGCGAGGAAACCCTGCGCGCGCTCGCCAATACCATCCCGCAACTGGCCTGGATGGCCCAGGCCGACGGCGCCATCGTCTGGTTCAACGAGCGCTGGTACGACTACACCGGCACCACGCTCGATTCCGCCACCGGCTGGGGCTGGCAAAGCACGATCGAGCCCGACGCCCTGCCCGCGATGCTCGAGCACTGGCGCAACTCGATCCGCACCGGCGAGCCGTTCGAGATGGAGTACCCGATCCGCGGCGTGGATGGCCAGTACCGCTGGTTCCTGACCCGCGTCAACGCCGTGCGCGACCGCCACGGCGTCGTGGTGCGCTGGTTCGGCACGAACACCGACGTCGACCAGGTCAAGCGTGCCGAACAGGCGCTGCGCGAAGAATCGAAGGTGCTCGAACTGCTCAACAGCACCGGCAGCGCGCTGGCGTCCACGCGCGACCTGCGCTCGCTGCTGCAGGTCGCCACCGATGCGGCCAGCGGCATCGCCGGCGCGCGCTTCGGCGCCTTCTTTTATCATGGCAAGGAAAGCGACGGACCGAAGTTCTCGCTCTACACCCTGTCGGGCGGCACCGCCAACGAGTTCCAGAGCTTCGGCGAGCCGCACGCCACCGCCCTGTTCGGGGCGGGTTTCCGCGGCGCCGGCCTGGTGCGTTCAAGCAACATCCGCGACGACCCGCGCTACGGGCGGTCGCCCACACAGTTCAGCCTGCTGTCGGGCCAGCCGACCGTGCGCAGTTACCTGTCGGTACCGATTACGGCCGGCACCGGCGAGGTGCTGGGCACCATGTTCTTCGGCCACCCGGAACCAGGCGTGTTCACCGAGCGGACCGAGCGCATCGTGCGCGGCATCGCCGCCCAGGCCGCGGTCGCGCTCGACAACACGCGCCTGTACGAAGCGGCCCAGCAGGCCGCCGAGGAGCGCAAGGTGCTGCTCGAGAGCGAGCGCGAGGCGC
>JAQGLR010000477.1 GCA_028292765.1 Massilia sp.
CGTGGATGGGAGCGACGCACTTCCTGACAAAAGGAGTGGACCGTGTGAAGGCTGAGATGAGCCTGCACGTGCTTGCCTATGACTTCAGGCGCCTGATGACGTTGCTTGGCATGCAGGGAATGCTGGCGGCGGTCAGGGCGTACGCCCATTTTTTGACGCTACCAGGCTTGTTTCAGCCGTTTTCCTTGCTGGTCGTGCTGAAAATGCCCAAAATGCGATTACACGGCCTGGAACGCCTCTTTATATTCCAGAGTTAGCCCGGACGCGTACAATTCGGCTGGCAGTTCTTCGTTTTGAGTTTGTACACGGGCTGGGTCGATTGCGGACGCTACCTGAAGTCTACAATCGGCCAAGAGCGGGCCTTCGCCTGAATGATCGACGCGCCTGCAACTAACTGGACTCCACCATGAAGATTCAGCGTCCGCATTTTACCGAGCCCAGCATGTCACCGGCCCTGCGTGCGTTCGCGTGTCGCTGAGGTTCGGAAAGATGCCGGTGGGCAGGCCGCATGTCCTACCGATGTTTCAGCGGAAACAATCGATCCGATACCAAAATTTGACGTGAGACCACGTCGCCGAAATCCTGGCAGGTGTTGCGTGCGCGAACAGCGTGCTCGACGGTAATGAGAGGTAGAAGCTGTTGAGTTGATTCCAGACGATTACCCCAGCAAACTTCAGCTCGACACGTCGCCTGCAAGATCGCGTGTGCGGTTCTCAGCAACGAGACCCAGGTACTTATCCAACAATAAATGTGAAGTTTTGGCAAACAGCACCGGATGCAGCGCAGGTAACAAAGCGGCAGCCAAAAAATCACATTTATTTACCAGCAAAGTCCTCAGATATGCAGCGCATGCCCCAGCGCCCGCAGCGCCGCTTCCTGCACCGCTTCACCCAGGGTCGGGTGCGCGTGGATGGTGCCGGCCACGTCTTCCAGGCGGGCGCCCAGTTCGATCGAGTGGCTGAAGGCGGTGCTCAGTTCCGACACGCCGCGCCCCACGGCTTGCCAGCCGAGGATCACGTGGTTGTCGCGCCGCGCCACCACGCGCACAAAGCCATCGGTCGATTCGATCGTCATCGCACGGCCGTTCGCCGCGAACGGGAAGTTGGCGCTCATGGCGTCGATCCCGGCCGCTTGCGCCTCGCCAGGGGACATGCCGACCACCACCACTTCCGGGTCGGTGAAGCAGACCGCCGGCATCGCTGCAGGCGTGAAATGGCGGCGCTTGCCGGAGATGATCTCTGCCACCATTTCACCCTGCGCCATTGCCCGGTGCGCCAGCATCGGTTCGCCGGCGATGTCGCCGATGGCCCAGACCTTGCGCATCGAGGTACGGCACTGGTCGTCGATCTTGACGGCGCGGCCGTTCATGTCGAGTTGCAGGGACTCGAGGCCCCAGCCGGCGGTACGCGGACGGCGGCCGACGGCCACCAGCACGTTGTCGGCGGCCAGCACCGTTTCCTCACCATCGGCACCCTGGACACGGACACCGCTGCCTTCGGCGTTCAGGCCCAGCACTTTGGACCCGAGGCGTAGTTCGATGCCGAGGCGCTTCAGGCTTGCTGCGACCGGCTTCGTCAGTTCCGCGTCATATGCCGGCAACAGGCGGTCAAAGGCTTCGACCACGGTCACCTCGGCGCCCAGCTTGCGGTAGGCCGTGCCCAGCTCGAGGCCGATGTAGCCGGCGCCGACCACCACCAGTTTCTGGGGAATGGCCACTGGCGACAGCGCCTCGGTGGACGACACCACCTTGCCGCCGAAAGGCATGAACGGCAGTTCGACCGCCTCCGAGCCGGCGGCCAGCAGCAGGTGCTCGCAATGCACGCGCTCGAGTTCGCCGGTCGCCGTCTTCACCTCGACCGTCTTGCCATCCAAAATGCGGGCGAAGCCGTTGATGACCTGTACGTCGTTCTTCTTGAGCAGGGCGCCGACGCCGCCGGTCAGGCGCTTGACGATGCCGTCCTTCCAGCCGACGGTGCGCGTGATATCCATCGTCGGCGCGGCGGCCCTGATGCCGAGTGGGGAGTCGCCAGCGTAGTGCCCGGCCTTTTCAAATTCCTCGGCCGCGTGGATCAGGGCCTTGGACGGGATGCAGCCGATGTTCAGGCAGGTGCCGCCCAGCTGGCCGGCGTCGACCAGGATGGTCTTGATGCCGAGCTGGCCGGCGCGGATCGCGGCGACGTAGCCGCCGGGGCCGCCGCCGATGATGAGCAGGGTGGTGGTAATGTTCATCGGCTCACTCCACGAACAGGGTTGCCGGGCACTCGAGGTAGCCGCGGATGGTCTGGATGAACTGCGCCGCCACCATGCCGTCGATGACGCGGTGATCGAAACTCGAGGACAGGTTCATGATCTTGCGCGCGACCATGGCGCCGTTCAGGATCACGGGCTTGTCGATGATGCGGTTCACGCCGACGATCGCCACTTCCGGACGGTTGATGACCGGGGTGGTGACGATGCCGCCCAGGGCGCCCAGGCTGGTGATGGTGATGGTCGAACCGGTCAGCTCTTCGCGCAGGGCTTTGCCGGTGCGCGCCGCTTCCGCCAGGCGCGACACCTCCGCTGCGGCCGACCACGGGTCGCGTGCTTCGGCGTTGCGCACCACGGGCACCATCAGGCCGGCATCGGTTTGCGCGGCGATGCCGAGGTGGACCGGATTGTAGGTGGTGACGATGTTCGCTTCGTCGTCGAAACGCGCGTTCACCGACGGATACTGGCGGATCGCCAGCACGACGGCGCGCATGATCAGCGGCAGCAGCGTGAGTTTCGGGCGGCTGCCGGCATAGCGCGCGTTGAGCTGGACGCGCAGGGCTTCCAGTTCGGTGACGTCGATTTCCTCGACATAGGTGAAATGCGGAATGCGGCGTTTTGCTTCCTGCATCTTCTCGGCGATCTTGCGGCGCATGCCGATCACCGGCATCGCCTGCTCGCCCTCCAGCGGGGCGTAGCGGCGGTCGCCTTCGGCGGCCTTTTGCTGGCCGCGCGACACGTAGGCGTCGAGGTCGGCGTGCGAGATGCGGCCGGCGGGGCCCGAGCCGGTGACGTATTGCAGTTCGACGCCCATGTCCCAGGCGCGCTGGCGCACGGCGGGCGCGGCCAGCGGTTTTTCGCCGGCGGCGCGGCCGTGGTGGGCTGGCGCCGAGGTTTGCGAAGCGGTGGACGAATACGCCGGCGCCGCCGCGGCCGCCGTCTGGGCGCTGGTCACGTTTGTGACCACGGTTTCGGGCTGCGCCACGGTGATCGGGATGAACTCCTCGGCGGTGCCGCCGGTCTGGCTGGCGCCCTCCGGCTTGCTGTCCGCCTGGCGCGCCGCCGACGTCGTGGCGTCGCCCTTGACATTGCCGACGCCTTCGACCTCCAGGCGGATCAGTTCCCCGCCGACCGCCATCGCTTCGCCCAGCTTGCCGCCGAGGGAAGTGACGGTGCCGTTCACCGGCGACGGGATTTCCACAGTCGCCTTGTCGGTCATGACGTCGGCCAGCACCTGGTCTTCCTTGACCGTGTCGCCCGGCTTGACGTGCCATGCCACGACTTCGACTTCCGCGATGCCTTCGCCGAGGTCCGGCATTTTAATGACGTGAATACCCAT
>JAQGLR010000512.1 GCA_028292765.1 Massilia sp.
CGCTGCGTGCCGGCGCCGCCGCAGCCGGTCCCTTGGCCGGCGCCTTGTCGCCGGCGAGCACGAAGCCGTCGGTCGACCGCCTCAGGACGGCGGCCTGGTCGCGCACCGAGGACGCCGCCGCCGCCGATTGCTCGACCAGGGCCGCGTTCTGCTGGGTCGCCTGGTCCATCCCGGCGATCGCCTTGTTGACCTGCTCGATGCCCGCGGTCTGCTCGGCGCTGGCGTCGGCGATCTCGCCGATGATGTCGGTCACGCGCTTGACGCTGGTGACCACTTCCTCCATCGTGCGCCCGGCCTTGTCGACCAGCGTGGTGCCGGCATCGACCTTGGCGACGGAATCGTCGATCAGCGCCTTGATTTCCTTGGCCGCCGCCGCCGAGCGCTGGGCCAGGCTGCGCACTTCGGACGCGACGACCGCAAAGCCGCGCCCCTGTTCGCCGGCGCGCGCCGCTTCCACGGCGGCATTCAGGGCCAGGATATTCGTCTGGAAGGCGATGCCGTCGATGACGCCGATGATTTCGGCGATCCGTTTCGACGAGTCGTTGATCGAGGCCATCGTGCCGACCACGTCGCCGACGACTTCGCCGCCCTTGACCGCCACATTCGACGCCGACAGCGCCAGTTCCCTGGCCTGGTGTGCGTGCTCGGCGTTCTGGCGCACGGTCGCGGTCAGCTCTTCCATGGAGGACGCGGTTTCTTCGAGCGAGGCGGCCTGCTGCTCGGTCCGGCTTGACAAGTCCAGGTTGCCGGAAGCGATCTCCTGCGCGCCGGTTTCGATCTGGCCGGCGCCGCTGCGTACATCGCCGATGGTGGCGGCCAGCTTGCCGGCCATCGTGGCCAGGGCGTCCATCAGGGCCCCGGCGGGGCCCGGCTTTGCCGCCTCACGACGCACCCTCAGGTCGCCGTCGCCGAGCCGCTGCGCCAGGTGCAGCGCGTCGATCATCGGCCGCGTCGCCTCGCGCGCCAGCCAGGCCGCGAGCGCCGCGCAGAGGCCCAGGCCGGCGCCGAGGAAGAGCAGGGCGTTGCCGCGCACCGGCGCCGCCGCCTCGCCCAGGCGCGACAGCAGCCACAGCACAAACGCGGTGGACAGCACGGAAAGCAGGGCGAAGGCGCCAACAATCTTGAGCCTGGTGTCGAGCTGTCGAATCTGTTTCATGGAAGTTCCTCGGACGGGATGGGGAAATGCGGACCTTGTAATGTTAGGGAAAGGAAACAGCTGCCGCTTGTGCCATCGCAATGAAAAAGATGCCAGTAGGACATTTCGTAGTACATTTGTATGGGTAGAAGGGCCGGCTGTCGCATGGCGGCACAAGGCCCGCCAACAAACCGGCGCCCAGTATGACTAAGTGAGGGGTACGTCTTGCTTTCTAGAAAGAATGTGCCACAATGGGCGAGCCGGCGCCCCTGCGCCCACGATTGATCCACACCATGGCCCACGCCGCACCCGAGATCCTTGCGCCCAGTACGCCGCCCGCGCCACCGCGCGAGGTGCTGGCGGGACTCGTCCGGACGGCCACGAGCGCCGCCGGCGACCAACTGGGCGCCATGGTCAACCGGCTGGCCGCCGCCATGCTCGACATGACCAGTGCCGGGCCCGACCCGAAAGCGGCCTACCTGCGCGCCAAGGCCGGCAACCTGTTGAAGAGCAACGCTTACGCCTTCATCCACCTGGCGGGAGAAGCAATCGAGCAGGGGCTGCAGGCGGGCTGCGAGGAACTGCTGCCGAAAAACGCCGGCGCCGGCCTGGCGTCGCTCAGCCTGGTGCCGATGGAGGTGATGGACAACAAGGTCGCCTTCGGCGCGCTCTGCCGGCCCTTCGACATCGCGCATTCCGAAGTGCTGGCCAGCCTGTGCGTGCGCCTCGGGCTGCTGCTCGGGCGCGACCTGCTGCGCCCCGCGCAAAATCCCTTCCGTCCCGAAGTGTTCGTGGCCGCCATCCACGACGCCTGGCGCGCGTTCGAACCGGAAGTCGAGGCGCACCCGCTGCTGCTGCCCTTGCTGCGGCCGGAACTGTTCCTGGATCTCGCGCCGCTGCTGGCATCGCTCGACGCGGCCTTGCGCACGCACGGCACGCCCAGGTCCAGGCGCTTGCACATCAGCAAAAGCAGCGATACGGCCGGCCGTGCCCGGCGCTCCGGCATGGACGCCGCGCTGGCGCAGCAATTGCGGAACCTGTTGAAAGGGACCGACGGCGAGGGCGCCGCGACGCTGGTGCCCGACTTGCCGCATATGCCGCAAGGTAGTGGCTGGCGGCCGAGCGCCGCTGGCGGCTTCGGCCTGCCGGCACCAGGCGAGGGCGGCGTGGGTGGCCAGGCAGCGTCGCCTCAATCCGGCGCCTGCCTGGGCAGTGCCGATGCAAGGCATGTCATCCCGGCTCCCGGTTTCATCGGCCGGCCCGGCGCGGCGGGCAACCCGACGCCGGGCGCCTCACTGCTCGACCTGCTGGCCGGCCTGCAAACCACGCAGGCCGCGGCGCCGGGCGCAGGCCTGCCTCTCGCGTCCGCGCCCGCCACCGGGGCGGCGGCCTTGCCGTACAAGCTCTTCTACCTGCCGCGCCTGAAAGCCAGCCTGCCGCAAGGCAGCCTGTCGCGCGGCGAGGAAAACACGCTCGACCTGCTGTCCCGCATCTTCGAAACCGTGCTGCTGGACGATAGCATTCCCCCGGAGACGCGCGAGCTGATCCGTTTCCTGCAGGTGCCGGTCCTGAAAGCCGCGCTGCTGGACCAGGACTTCTTCTTCGAGGAAGCGCACCCGGCGCGCAAGATGATCGACCTGGTTCTTTCCCAATCATCGCGCATGGCCTGGGAGCAGCGCAGCAGTATCGACGACCCGGTGGTGCAGGCGATGCGGCGCGGGGTGGAACGCGTCGGGCGCCAGCCGGAAGCCCGGCCCGAAGCCTTTGCCCAGGTGTTTACCGAAGCGGTGGCCGACCTCGAGGCGGAGCTCGCGCTGGAAGAACGCGCCTTTGATGCGGCGATCGCCGCACCGATCGCACGCGCGACAAAAATCGAAAAGCAGGCGACCGCCGGCCGTAGCGCGCGCCAGGCGATCGCCGTGCGCGTGGCCGATGGCGAGCTGACCGCCGTCGTCTCGAACTTCCTCGAACAGCGCTGGGTCGACGTGCTGACCTTTGCCTGGCTGATCGAGGACGAGCGCCCCGGTGCGGTCGACAACGCCACCCAGGCGATGGACGACCTGGTCTGGACCGTCAAGCCGAAGGCGACCCAGGAGCAGCGCCGTGCCCTGATCGCGAAGCTCCCCGGCCTGCTCACGACCCTGAACAAGTGGCTCGATGCCATCAAATGGCAGGACGCCGAGCGTTTGCAATTCTTTGCCGAGCTGGCGAAATGCCACCTGTCGATCGTGCGGGCGCCGCTCGAGCTGTCGCCGGAACGCCAGCTCGAACTGGCGGTGCAGGCGGCCCAGCAGGACGCGCTGCGCCGCATCGCCCACGAGCAGCTGATGGCACAGGGCAGCGCGCAGGGCGACGATCGGGCTGCCGGCCCGAGCCCGGTCGACGAGCTCGAGCGCGGCATGCAGCTGGCGTTCAGGCAGCTTGATGGCAGCGTGCGCAAGCTCAAGCTTGCCTGGGTGAGCCCGCTGCGCACCCTGTTCATTTTCTCCGCCGGCGCGCGCCAGGAATCGTTCTCGCTGTCGGCGGAAAAGTTGCTGGCAGGTTTTGAAGCCGGCAGCGTCCATGTCGTGGCGCTCGAGGGCGTCGTTGGCCGCGTGCTGACGCAGGCGATGCAGGGCGCCGTGAATGACGCCGCTGCGGGTCCTGGCCCTGCATCCGCACTGCGCGCCGGCTGACCCGCACTATTTTCTCCCGTTAATCTTCTATAGAATGTCGCCGCCCTGCGGGTGCGCGCGCAGTGAAGGCCGAGTTTCGGCTATCCCAAACTTGGCCGAAATGCAAGCGATAGATGGTATGATGGCGCCCTTAACGACTCCCTGGCCGACTCCCTGGCAACCGAAGCAACGTGCGACTATCCTCCATTAAATTGTCGGGATTTAAGTCTTTCGTCGATCCCACCAATTTCCAGGTGCCTGGGCAACTGGTCGGCGTGGTCGGTCCGAATGGCTGCGGCAAGTCGAACATCATCGACGCCGTGCGCTGGGTGCTGGGCGAATCGAAAGCGTCCGAGTTGCGCGGCGAGTCGATGCAGGACGTCATTTTCAATGGCTCGACGCACCGCAGGCCTTCCGGGCGCGCCTCGGTCGAACTCGTGTTCGACAACAGCGACGGCAAGGCCGCCGGCCAGTGGGGCCAGTACGGCGAAATCGCCGTCAAGCGCACGCTCACGCGCGACGGCACCTCGACTTATTACATCAACAGCCAGCCGGTGCGCCGGCGCGACATCCAGGACATCTTCCTCGGCACCGGCCTCGGCCCGCGCGCCTACGCCATCATCGGCCAGGGCATGATCTCCCGCATCATCGAGTCGCGCCCGGAAGAGCTGCGCGTGTTCCTGGAGGAAGCGGCCGGCGTCTCGAAGTACAAGGAACGGCGCCGCGAAACGGAAAACCGCCTGTCCGACACCCGCGAAAACCTGCTGCGGGTCGAAGACATCCTGCGCGAACTGAACGCGAACCTGGACAAGCTCGAGGCCCAGGCGGCGGTGGCCAACCGCTTCCACCAGCTGCAAGGCGACCAGGAAGAAAAGCAGAAGCTGCTGTGGCTGCTGCGCAAGAACGAAGCCTCGGCCGAGCAGGCGCGCTACTTCCGCGAAATGGAAGAAGCCCAGAACAGCCTGGAAGAGCAGACCGCCAAACTGCGCAATGTCGAGCTGGAGCTCGAACACCTGCGCCAGCACCATTTCGCCGTCGGCGACCGCCTGCATACGGCGCAGGGCGCCCTGTACCAGACCAATTCCGAGATCGGCAGCCTGGAGGCGCAGATCAAGTTCGTGATCGAGTCGCGCACCCGCCTGCAGAACCAGCTCGGCACGCTCGCTGCCCAGCGTGACGGCTGGCTGGTCCAGGCCGGGGAATACGAGGAGCAGATCGAGGAAGCGACGTATCGCGTCGAGGAACTGGCCGCGCGCGCGGAAGGCGCCCAGATCGCGGTGGAGGCGCAAAACGAACGCCTGCCCGAACTCGACGCCGCCTGGCGCGACGCCCAGCGCCGCGGCGACGAGGCGCGCGCCCGCATCGGCGAAGTCCGCCAGCGCATCGAGCTGGCCGCGGCCCACGGGCGCAATGCGGGCAACATCCTGAATGGCCTGGCCACGCGGCGCGAGCGCCTGCAAGCCGAGAAAAAGGCGCTGGCGCCGCCCGACAGCGCGCACCTTTCTAATTTGCGCATGCAGCTGGAGGAAAAGCAGCAGGCGCTGGAAGAGCAGACCCTGCTGCACGAAGAAGCGGCCGCCGGCCAGGACAGCGCGGAGACGGAGCGCCGCGCCGCCCACACCCAGGCCCAGGCCGAATCGTCGAAGAATGCCCAGCTGGAAGCCCGCTTGTCGGCCTTGAAACAGCTGCAGGAGCGCGTGCAAACCCAGGGCAAGGTCGCGCCCTGGCTGCGCAAGCACGAACTCGACGCGCTGCCGCGCCTGTGGCAGAAGGTGCACGTCGAGGAAGGCTGGGAGACGGCGCTGGAAGCGGTGCTGCGCGAGCGCGCGGGTGCTTTGGAGCTGTCGAATATCGACTGGGCCAAGGCCTTCGTGGGCGACGCGCCGCCGGCGCGCCTGGCCCTGTACGCGCCGGCGCCGGGCGCCCCCGCGGCGGTCGAAGCCCCCGGCCTGAAATCCTTCGCCAGCCTCCTGAAACTGAACGACCCCGGCATACGCGGCGTACTGAACGACTGGCTGCACCTGGTGTTTGCCGCCGAGACGGCGACCGAGGCCTTTGCCGAGCGCGCGCGCCTGCCGCAGGGCGGCTCCTTCGTCACCCGCCAGGGCCATGTGGTCACCGCTTCCAGCGTGCGCTTCTACGCGGCCGACGCCGAGCAGGACGGCATGCTGCAGCGCCAGCACGATATCGACAACACGGCCACGCAGCTGCGTGCCCAGGCCCTGCTGACGGACGCATCGCGCACCCGCGCCACGCGTGCCGACGCGTTAGTGACCGAACTGACGCGGCGCCTGCAGGATGCCCGCGCGCGCATCGCCACGCTGCAGCGCGAAACCCATGCGCTGCAGATCGAGGTGGTGCGCCAGAACGAGGTCGAGTCGCGCTTCAACCAGCGCAGCAGCCAGATCGACGTCGACCTCGCCGAAATCGCAGCCCAGGAAGAAGAGCAGCGCCAGGTCCAGGAAGAAGCGGAACAGCAGTTCGAGCAGCTGGATGGGGAACTGGCCGAACTCCAGGGCGGTTTCGAGGACGGCCAGACCCTGTTCCTGCAGCGTGAAGCGGCACTGGCCGAAGCGCGCGACAAACTGCGCGAACTCGAACGCGGCGCGCAGGAAGCCCTGTTCGCCGAGAAGACGGGCCGCGCCAGGATCGAAGAGCTGCGGCGCAGCATCGCCACCGCCACCCAACAGGCGGCGCAGGTGGCCGGGAGCCTGGCCGGCGGCCAGGCGGAACTGGCGGCGCTCGAGAGCGGCAGCGCCCACGAGGGCCTGCAGGAACTGCTCGACCGCAGGACCAGCCAGGAAAAGGCGCTATCCGATGCCCGCCATGAACTCGACCAGGTGGCGCAAGCCTTGCGCCATGCCGAGGAAGGGCGCATGGGCACCGAGCGCAGCCTGCAGCCGCAGCGCGACCGCATCACGGAGATGCAGCTCAAGGAGCAGGCCGCGCGCCTGAACCAGGAGCAGTTCGCGGAAGCCCTGGCCGCCACCGGCGCCGACGAAGCGCTGTTGGCGCAAAAACTGGATCCGGACCTGAAGCCCCAGTACCTGCAGGGCGAGGTGACGCGCCTGGCGAATGCGATTGCCGCGCTCGGCGCGGTCAACCTGGCGGCGGTCGAGGAACTGGCCACGGCCAGCGAACGCAAGCGCTTCCTCGATTCGCAGAACGCCGACCTGAACGAGGCGATCGCCACGCTGGAAGATGCGATCCGCCGCATCGACAAGGAGACGCGCGACCTGTTGCAGGACACGTTCGAGCGCGTCAACACGCAGTTCTCGGAGCTGTTCCCGATCCTGTTCGGCGGCGGCAATGCCAGGCTGGTGATGACGGGCGACGAAATCCTGGACTCCGGCGTGCAGGTCATGGCCCAGCCGCCGGGCAAGAAGAATGCGACCATCCACCTGCTGTCGGGCGGCGAAAAGGCGTTGACGGCCACCGCCCTCGTGTTTTCGATGTTCCGCCTGAACCCGGCGCCGTTCTGCCTGCTGGACGAGGTCGACGCGCCGCTGGACGACGCCAATACCGAGCGCTTCTGCCGCATGGTCAAGCGCATGTCCGAACATACCCAATTCCTTTTCATTTCGCACAATAAGATTGCGATGGAAATGGCCAATCAACTGATCGGTGTGACGATGCAGGAGCAGGGCGTATCGCGCATCGTGGCGGTGGACATGGAGTCCGCCGCACATTTCGCTACTGAGGCACAAGCAGCATGACAGACTTCCAAATGAGCCTGATCGCGGCGGGCGGCGTATTCGTCGTCGGCGTCATCACCTATAACAAGTGGCAGGAGCACAAGGCGAGGAAGGGCGTCGAACGCGCCTTCGCCTCCGATCACGACGATGTCCTGATGCGCGCCGACGGCACCCCAAGCGAGCGCAGCGAGCCGGTGCTCGACGTCGGCGGCATGCCGGGAGCGGAAATCGGCGAGCCGACTTTCGGCGCACAGGCGGCGGCCCCGGTTGGCGGCGGCGCCGATAGCGCGGAAGCACTGGCGGCAGCGGGCCCGCTCCCAGGGATGAGCTCCGACACGCCGCCAGCCGAAGTGGCCGAAAACCTGGTCGACCCGCTGATCGACTGCATGATCCCGCTGGCGCTCGAAGGCGCCGCGCGCGGCGACAGGATCCTGCCGTCGCTCTCGAAGCTGCGCCGCGTCGGCAGTAAACCAATCCACTACATCGGCCTGGCCGTGAACGGCGACTGGGAGCCGATCGTGCACGGCGGCGTCTACACGAAGCTGCAGGCCGGCGTGCAGATGGCCACCCGCACGACTGCGTTAAATGAGCTCGAATACTCGGAGCTGGTGACGCGCCTGCGCGCCGTGGCCGACGAAATCGGCGCCGAGCCGGAAGTGCCGGACATGATCGAAGTGATGAGCGAAGCGCGCACGCTGCATAAATTCGTGGCCGGCCATGACGCCCAGCTGGGCGTCAACCTGAAGGCGAACGGCGCCCCATGGGCGATGTCGACCCTGATCGGCGCGCTGGAACAGGCCGGTTTCGACGTGCGCCCGGACGGCCGCTTCGCCATGCCCGACGGCGACGGCGGCGTGCTGTTCACGCTGTCGACCAACGTCACGCTCGGCGCCGATGCCACCGACCGCCTGACGCTGCTGCTGGACGTGCCGGTCGTGGCGCCGTCGCGCGACGGTTTCGCCGCCATGGTCCGCTGCGCCAAGGAACTCGCCCTGCGCCTCGACGCCACCGTCGTCGACGATTTCGAGCAGCCGCTGCCCGACTCGACGCTGGAAGAGATCGCCGTCCAGGTCAAGGAGTTCTACACGGAGATGGAGGCGGCCGACATCCCGGCCGGGTCGACCCGCGCGCTGCGCCTGTTCAGCTGAGGTCTCGATGAGCGAACAAGGCAATCCAAGCAGCCCGCCAGCGGAGATCCTGGCGCGCATGGCGGCGCTCGTGGAAGAACTGAACCGCCACATCTATAACTACCACGTGCTCGACGCGCCGACGATTCCCGACGCCGAGTACGACCGCATGTTCCGCGAGCTGCAGGCGCTGGAAACCCTGCACCCGCAGGCCGTGTCGCCCGATACGCCGACCTCGCGCGTGGGCGCGGCGCCGATCCCCGAGTTCAGCCAGGTGACCCACGCGGTGCCGATGCTCTCGCTGAACAACGGTTTCCAGGATGAGGACGTCGACGCTTTTGACCGCCGCGTGCGCGAGGGACTGGACCTGAACCAGAATGCGCGCGAGGTCGCCTACGCGGCCGAGCTGAAATTCGACGGCCTGGCGATGAGCCTGCGTTACGAAAA
>JAQGLR010000035.1 GCA_028292765.1 Massilia sp.
TTGGTGAGCGCCCCCGGGAACAGCAGGCTCAAGTGGCGGTTCCAGTTCGCCAGCGGCGAGGCGGCAACGTAGACGACGTCCTTCGGCCGCAGTTCGAATGCCTCGGCCATGGCCAGCGAGCCGGTCAGCCGCGCGTCGAGCTGGAACACGCGGGTGCGCTCGGGTGTCTTGCGCACGACGTAGATCTGGCGTGCGTCGCCGCTCAGGGGGCTGATGCCGCCGGTTTCGCCAAGCGCTTCGTTCAGCGTGAGGCGACCGTTATGCATGGTGAGGGCTTTGGGCGTCACGACTTCGCCGGAGACGAAGACCTTGCTTTCGTCGCGCGAGTGCACGCGCACCACATCCCCGGGCGCGAGCATGATATTGCCGGGATTAATGCCCTTCTGGACGAGGTCGCGCAGGTTGATGCGGTAGCGCATGTCGCCACGCTCGAGCGCGATGCGGCTCTGGTCGGCCGTGGGCAGCAGTCCGCCGGAGCGGTTCAGTGCCTCGACCAGCGTCATGGGGATGTCGTTGATCGCCTGCAGGCCGGGCTGCTTCACTTCGCCGTCGATGTAGACGCGTTTGCTACGGTAGGACTGCACGCGCAAGGTGATGTTCGGATTCTGGATGTAACGTGCCAGCTTTTGCGCCAGCAGCGTGCGCGCGCCCTCCTCGGTC
Source organism: Massilia sp. (assembly GCA_028292765.1). Classification (GTDB taxonomy): domain Bacteria; phylum Pseudomonadota; class Gammaproteobacteria; order Burkholderiales; family Burkholderiaceae_D; genus Telluria. The sequence continues at coordinate 661 of JAQGLR010000035.1, forward strand.
AGTCCCTCGACCGGCAACAGCCCGGCGAACGGGAACTGGATGCGTCCCTGGTGGTCGACGGCGAAGCCCGGCTGCGGCGTATTGGCAGCGACAGCCGCGCTGGCGCCGGCGGCGTCGGCCGCGGCGGTGGCGGCCGTCATGCCGCCTCCGGCGAGCTCGGGGTGGTCCCAGACGACAATCGAGAGAACATCGCCGCGCCCGATGGTATAGGGCGCCGGATCGGCCACGAACAGCTTCGACAAGTCCTGTTCGCCCTGCTGCGCCATGGCCTGCTTCTCGGCCGCAATGAGGCGCTCCGTAATCAATTCGGTCGGCGGCGCTGATTCCGCGGCGCCGCTGCTGTCCTGGGAACGGAACTGCAAGCCGGTGGCGCAACCGGCAACAGCCAGCGCACATGCCGCGGTAGTGAAGCCGCGCCGCAAAATTTCAGTTGGAAAATTCATGATCTTGCCTGTGAAATGGGCTGCCGCTATACGGCTGACCAGATCAGCGTACGGTGTCCGGCAGGGGCGGCTTTGCTGAATATCAAACGGCGGGCTCAGGCAAATTGCGCGCGCCCTATGGGGCTCCGTACTCCACGTTATTAATTTCCCAACGTAAAAAAGCCTTCAGCGCAGCTCCCCGATCAGTTCCAGCGGCAAGCGCACACTGGCAATCCGGGCGCGCGTGGACAATACTGGTGGAACCATTGAGGCCACTGAGGCCGCTGGAGGTGTGCATGCATCCAGGTTTCATTTTCGCGACCGGCATCGAGAACAGCAATCCGGTGATCGACGGGGGCCGCACCCGCATGGATGAGTTGGAGAAGTGCGGCCATTACCGCCACTGGCAGCTCGATTTCGACCTGGTGCAGGAACTTGGCCTGCGCGTGCTGCGCTATGGCCCGCCCCTGCACCGGACCCTGCTCGGGCCGGGACGTTTCGACTGGGAGTTTGCCGACCTGACATTCCGCGACCTGCAGCGCCGGAATATCGCGCCGATTGTAGACCTGTGCCATTTCGGCCTGCCCGACTGGATGGGCAATTTCCAGAACCCGGATTTCCCCGAGCTCTTCGCGGGATACGCGGCCGCTTTTGCCCGGCGCTATCCGTGGGTGCAGATGTACACGCCGATCAATGAAATGTGGATTTGCGCCGTTTTTTCGACGCTCTACGGTTGGTGGAACGAACAGCTGCGCAGCGATGCCGCGTTCGTGACTGCGATTAAACACCTGGCCAAGGCAAATATCCTGGCGATGCAGGCGATCCTGGAGGTGCGTCCCGACGCCCTGTTCATCCAGAGCGAATCGACCGAATACTTCCACGCCGATTCACCCGATGCCATCGGCCCGGCCGAGCTCAACAACGCGCGCCGTTTCCTCGCGCTCGACCTGAATTACGGGCGCCGCGTCGATTCAGACATGTATGAATACCTGCTCGACAACGGGATGAAGCGCGAGGAATACCATTTCTTCCTCCAACACAACCTGAAGCACCACTGCATCATGGGTAACGACTACTACCAGACCAACGAGCATTACGTCGGGGCCGACGGGCTGACGCGCGCCGCCGGCGAGATCTTTGGCTACGCGGTCATTACCCACCAGTATTACAACCGCTACCGGCTGCCGGTGATGCATACGGAAACGAACCTGTGCCAGGGCCCGCTGGGTGACGAGGCCGTGCAATGGCTGAAGAAGGAGTGGGCGAACGTACTGCGGGTGCGCAACAACGGCGTGCCGCTGATCGGCTTCACCTGGTATTCGTTGACCGACCAGGTCGACTGGGACAGCGCCTTGCGCACCAACAACGGCAATGTCAATGCCCTCGGCCTCTTCGACCTCGACCGCAAGATCCGCCCGGTCGGCGCCGCCTACAGGGAACTCGTCAGGGCGTGGGAAGCGGTACTGCCGACCAAGAGCATCTGCCTCCAGGTGCCGGTCGTGATGCCCCATGAATTCGGTGGCGAGGTCACGTCCATCGACCCCGAGTCCCCTGTCAGCGGCGCCATCCAGGGGTAGGAGCGCCTGACAAAACTCCCATGACTGCGTTGCATCGTCTCGCCGTACTAGCCTACTGTCTTCGACGGTGCGCCTTGCCCTGGTGGTTTTGTTAGCCGCTCGGGCGCTTACTGGCCCTTGCGCTTGCGCGGCGTGAACGTATAGGTGTCGCCATGCGCCAGGTACACCACACTGTCGTCGAGGCCGGCCGCCTTTACCTCGCGTGCGAAATCGGCAAGCGGCGACTTGAACACATCGTAGTCGTTGTAATGGATCGGAATGGTTTTCTTCGGCTTGATGATGTGCATCATCTGGACGCCATCCTTGCCATCCATCGTCACCTTGAACACCCCGAGGATGCGGGTGCCGCCAAGGTGCAGCAGGGCCAGGTCGATGCCGGGGAAGCGTTGCGGGATGCTGCGAATGTCGTCATAGACGAGCGTGTCGCCACTGATATACATGCGGTAATCCGGCGTATCGGCGTTCGCGCCGAAGTCGAGCACGCTGCCCATCACTTTCGGCAACAGTACCGACACGCCCGCGGCGCCATGGCGCCCCGGCACGGATGTCACGCGCAGCCGGGTGCTGCCCTTGGACACTTCCAACCGGTCCCATTCGCTCAGGACGAAACGTTGCCTGAACCCGAGGCGCTTGAGCTTTTCGCCCGCCTCGCGTGTCGTGACGATCGGCGTGTTGCGGTTCAGGCGCTCCTGCACCAGCTTGTCGAAATGGTCTTCGTGCATGTGCGACAGGATGACGAGATCGATCGGCGGCAGCTTGTCGAATTCGATTGCCGGATTCGTCTGGCGCTGCGAGGTCAGGCCGTAACCGAGGTGGACGTGGTCGCCCTTGTGCAGGAAATTGGGGTCGGTGAGGATGGTCAGGCCCGCATAGCGGATCAGGACGGTGGCGGTGCCGATGAACTGCACCGTGCCGGCGTCGCCAGTGACAGCGGAAGCGGCAGCGGCCGTCTCGCCGCCCGCCAGCTTGAGCGTAAAGGTGTCGCCCTGCGGGGCCACCTGGGCCAGGACATTCCCAACGGATGAAATACCGAGCGCGACAAACAGTGCCGCGCCTCCCAGCCAACGATGAACACGCATACACGCTCCGTAATGGTCGAACCCGCCTGACGCGGGCCTCTTTGATGTCAGAAGATTATCAGACACATCAGGTAAGCGTCGCTCGTTTGCAAACAGACAAGCAAGGAACAGCGTCGCCACGTCCGGCCCTGTCCCGTGATCCCGGCAATACCACCCAAAAAATGCCCAGCGCCGGACGCGCGAGCGGCGATATACTTGCTGCGGTTTGCTACTTGATCAACTTCAGAACGCTCATGCGAGTGCCCATGCCCCGACGCTCCTCCACCCGACGCCCCCTCGTCCGCGCCATCCATGCCTTGCTCGGCCTGTCCCTTGCGCTCCCCTTCGCCCTCGCCGCTGCCGCGGTGCCGCCCGAGGCCGCCCCTGTGCTCGAACGGATCTCGGCCGCCTCGATGCGCGGCAACCTGTCCTTCCTGGCCTCGGACGCGCTCGAAGGCCGCGGAACGCCCTCGCGCGGCCTCGACATCGCCGCCGAGTTCATCGCATCGCAATTCCGTGGCGCCGGCCTCGAGCCGCTCGGGGACGATGGCTATTTCCAGACGGCCGACTGGAACCTGATCGATCCAAAGCGCAGCAAGAAAGAAGGCGGCAACACGGCCGCGCAGGCGCCAGTCAAGGTACGCAACGTGGTCGGCATCCTGCGCGGCTCCGACCCGGTGCTGAAGGACACTTATGTCCTGGTCACGGCGCACTACGATCACGTGGGCCTGAAACCCGGCCAGGGCGACGGCATCTTCAATGGCGCGAATGACGACGGCAGCGGCACCGTGTCGGTAATCGAACTGGCGAAAGCCTTTGCCGCGCAAAAAGTGCGGCCGAAGCGCAGCATCGTCTTCATGACGGTCTTTGGCGAGGAGCACGGGCTGGTCGGGTCGCGCTATTACGGCGCCCATCCATTGGTACCGCTCGAGAAGACGATCGCCGGCATCAACCTCGAACAGGTCGGCCGCACCGACGACAACGAAGGGCCGCAGCAGCGCGCGTTCGGCGTCACCGGCTTCGATTTCTCGGAAGTGGGCGCGATCCTGAAGGCGGCGGGCGACGACACCGGTATCCGCGTCTGGAAGCATCCGGTCAACAGCGACAAGTATTTCGCGCACAGCGACAACCAGGCGCTGGCCGACCAGGGCATTCCGTCGCACACCGTCAGCGTGGCCTATGCCTTCCCCGACTACCACGGTGCGGGCGACCATTGGGACAAGATCGACTACGAGAACATGGCCGCAGTGGACCGTACCGTTGCGCTGGCGATCTGGAAGATTGCCAACGGCACGAACACGCCGAAATGGAACGCGCAGAATCCGAAAGCGGCGAAATACCTGGGAATCTGGCAGCAACGCAGCATGAAGTAAGGACCAGGTGCGGGCACCTTCCGGTGTCCGCAATCAATTGCGCCATCTGCGACCTGGCGAACGGAACAAAGCCGCGCGGCCGTCGACAATGACGGAAATGTTCAACGCGAGGCCCGGATGACGACAGTACGACTTTCCTTTACGACCGAAGTACCTGCATCCGTCGAGGATGTGTGGACCTGGTCGACTTCGATCCGGGGCATCAAGCTGGAAATGTGGCCTATCCTGAAGATCACTTTTCCGAAGGGAATGACGGGGATCGACAAGGACACGACCCTCAAGAAGCCGCTTTGCCGCTGCCAGTTCCTGCTGCTGGGACTTATCCCGATCGATATGTCCAAACTCACCTTCGTGGAGTTCGATCCCGGGCACCGGTTCGTCGAGCAGTCGCCGCTGCTGTCGATGCGTTCCTGGCGTCATGAACGCATCGTGACGCCGGCCGCGAATGGCGCGCCTGGCGCGGTCGTGACCGACAACCTCGAGTTCTCGCCCCGCTTCGGCGCGCCGATGGTGCGCTTCTTCGTCAGGAAGTTCTTTGAGCACCGGCACGCGGTGCTTGCACGCACTTTCGCCAGGAGGGCCTTGCGGGCCGGCCGCACCGATAAGTGATGCGCTGATGCCATTCTGAGAGAATTAGTCTTGGAAGTAGAGAAGCTCGGCACTGCGACCAGTCACATCATTGGGGCGAAGCGTCTTCCAGCATGTTGACACCAAAGGCTTGGGCACAGTGAACAGGCAGACCATTGCCTCCTCATCAATGTCGTAAATGATCTCCTCAACAACCGGATCAAGCTCACCGACTTCGGTTTCCCACAGCCGTGTACTGATACCCTGTTTGAATCGCATTCCCAAGCAAGGCGGACAGGGTAAATCGAGTTCCCGGACGAGCCGCCAATCGTGGCACTTCCGGCTTTAAGCCGTACAACAAGCTTGACTTTGTATAACGGCCGCGCATCCACTGGTTCGTCGCCCGCTCGCTGTTGACCAGTAGACATCATTTCTTCCTCGCTTGAGACAGCGCAGAGCCAGCAGCGCTCTTAGGCGCAGCGCTAGTCCTGCCGTCCCGCAGCACTTGGGAAAGCCACCGCCTGACTGCGTTACAGCCCCGTGGCGGGGCGCACGGACTCCCCGTGCGGGAAAGTGCCGCGTATATTTCAAAACGCACTACGGCCTTCCTGTAAATAACGATTTTACCTATTGACCCTTGAAGTCGAAACATGGGTTTTTCCCGTTCTGGCGCGTAGATACTTTTCAGTTACGCCGCCTCAATTTCCCGCCTAGACCGTGTTCCCGATTTTTTTAATTTGATTTTTGCGCCTGCACGCTTTTCGCCCCGCCCTGCCCTTGATCTAGCTCCCGTTAGTGCCTGACCTCCCCCAAGCTCCGCCACGTGTGGCCCCGCAACAATTGCCGCTTAGCTCACTCAACCGGAGAAACGAATGGCACTCGACGCATACATGCAGATCGAAGGCATCAAGGGCGAATCTGCCGATAGCGGACACAAGGACTGGATCGAGGTAACGAACGTGGCGTGGAGTGTCTTTCAACCACGGGCCGAAGCTGTATCGACTGCTGGCGGCATGACCACTGGCCGAGCCGAGCTATCCAACCTTTCCTTCAAGAAGCTTGCTGACCTGTCCTCGCCCGTACTACAGCAGCACTGTGCGATGGGAAAAACGATTCCGCGTGCCAAATTTGAGTTCATGCGGGCAGACGGCGACGGCAAGCCTATCTGCTACTACACCGTGGAAGTCGAAAACGTAATGATTTCCGGGATCAACCCGACCAGCGGCGATTCCGGCATCGTTACCGAACACGTCTTTCTTGCGTACTCCAAAATGAAATGGAAGTACACCAAGCAGGGTATCCGTGGCGGCACCGAGGGCAATTCTTCCGGTGGCTGGGACTGTGCTACGAACAAGTGCGCTTGAGGCGGAGCCGTCATGGGATTTGCAGACAACCTTCCCAAGCGTAACGTCATCTACCAAGGCACCGATTTCGAGGGATTTGCCGACTCGTACAACCGACTGCACGAGGATCGCAAGGGAAAGTACATCGGACGAGACCAAGAGTGCGCCGCCCTGCCCCAGTTCTTAACCGATGTCGGCCACACTAGCCGATGGCAGCCGGGGCCAAGAGTCGTTGACCTTGCATACCTTCATCCTGGCACCGTCATTGCGAACTTCAAGACGGTGAACGGCAAGCCGAAGTTTCCAAATCAAAGCGGGTGGCACGTTGGTCTGTTCGGCAAATTCTGGCGTGGCGGAAGGATGGTGAACGGGCTACCTTGCGAGTTTTCCATGTTCGACCAGTTCAACGGCAAGCCGGCGTCGTGGCGGGGTATAGCAATTCTTTCGCCCGAATGGAAGAAGGCGAACTCAAGATTCGCTACCCCGTCGAATGACGCCGCTGAATTCTACGTGGTGGTGGTTCCATGAGAGCCGTCCTTCTTGCCTGCCTGATCGTTGCCCCAGTCGCACAGGCGCAAGTGATCGAGTGCCCGAAGTTTTACCCGTGGCAAGACACGGTTTTAGCGGAAGTGCCACACGGGCACAAGGGCAAAGGACTGGTTCGCAAAGGGCAACTCATGGACGCCACTTTGAACGAGGGCGAATTTAACCAACGATCGTTCGGAGAACTTCAAGGCGGGCGGAAGAACCTGAAAAACGGCTGGGAAGTGGACTACCCAAGCTTTCCGGGGCCGAAGTGGTTCGTCTGCTTCTATGAGCCGGGAAACGTAACGTGGTGGGAGCAGCTAGACAACAAGCCGCTCAGTTGCAAGCTCAAGGTGGTCAAGAAGAACTCCAAAGGCATGATGGACGCTGCCCTGACCTGCAAGTAAGCAAAGCGTCAACCAAACACAACAGTTCTAAAAGTGCTTACTTCCCGCTTACCTGGCTTTCGAACCACTACTAACCTCTTCAGGCTATCTACCAAAATCGCAATCTAAATACTTGATTTTACTGGTATTTTTTGGCCTGCCCAGCTGGGTTCGAACCAGCGACCCTCAGCTTAGAAGGCTGATGCTCTATCCAACTGAGCTATGGGCAGTCGATGCCGGCGGAATCGCCGGCAGAAATGAAAACGGGCCGTCGAAGACGGCCCGTTTATGAAGCTGGTCGGAGTACAAGGATTCGAACCTTGGACCCCCTGGTCCCAAACCAGGTGCGCTACCGGGCTGCGCTACACTCCGAATACCTTCATCATACTCTCCGGAAGTGGCTGCGTCAATGCGCGCAGCCCCGCGTTCAGGCGGCCAGCTTGTCGGCGATGCGGCGCGCCATGCTTTCGGCGGTTTCCGCGTTCTTGGCCTCGACCATCACCCGGATCAGCGGCTCGGTACCCGAGGCGCGGATCAGGACGCGGCCGGTGTCGCCAAGTTCACGCTCGACCGCTTCTTTCTCGGCCACCATTCCCGAGTCGCGGGTCCAGTCGAAGCCGGGTGCAACGCGCTTGTTGATCAGGGTTTGCGGGTACAGCGTCAGCTCGCTGCAGCACGCGTCCAGCGACTTGCCGCTACGCTTGAGCGCGGACAGCACCTGCAGGGCCGATACGATGCCGTCGCCCGTCGTGTGCTTGTCGAGCGCCAGCAGGTGGCCGGAGCCCTCGCCGCCGAACAGCCAGCCGCGTTCCTGCATCACCTCGAGCACGTAGCGGTCGCCCACCTTGGCGCGCGCGAAGCCGATGCCCAGTTCCTTGAACGCCACTTCCAGCGCCATGTTGGTCATCAGGGTGCCGACGGCGCCGGCGACGGGGCCGGTCGACATGCGGTCGCGCACCATGATGTACAGCAGTTCGTCGCCGTTGTAGACGCGGCCCGTGGCGTCGACCATGATCAGGCGGTCGGCGTCGCCATCGAGCGCGATACCGAGGTCGGCCTTGTGTTCGACCACGGCGCTCGAGAGCGCTTTCGGCGCGGTCGCGCCAAAACCGGCGTTGATGTTGAAGCCGTCCGGGGTGGCGCCGATCGAGACCACTTCGGCGCCGAGCTCGTGGAACACGTGCGGTGCGATGTTGTAGGCCGCGCCGTGGGCGCTGTCGACGACGATCTTCAGGCCGCGCAGGTCCAGTTCGTTCGGGAAGGTGCTCTTGCAGAACTCGATGTAGCGGCCCTGGGCGTCGCGCAGGCGCGTTGCACGGCCGAGTTTATCCGACGAGACGCAGTCCATCGGCTGGTCGATCGCTTCTTCGATCGACAGTTCGACACTGTCCGGCAGCTTGGTGCCGTGCTCGGAAAAGAACTTGATGCCGTTGTCCTGGAAAGGATTGTGCGATGCCGAAATCACGACACCGGCCTGCAGGCGCAGCGCGCGCGTCAGGTAGGCGATCGCCGGCGTCGGCATCGGGCCGGCCAGCATCACGTCGACGCCGGCGGCGGAAAAGCCCGCTTCCAGCGCCGCTTCCAGCATGTAGCCGGAAATACGGGTGTCCTTGCCGATCAGGACGGTCGGACGGGTGCCCGTGACGTTGTCCTTGGCCAGCACCCTGCCGGCCGCGTAACCCAGGCGCATCACGAAGTCAGGCGTAATCGGCGACATGCCAACCTGACCACGAATGCCATCCGTACCGAAATATTTACGTGCCATGCTTCTTCTCTTTTATTGTGGGTTTAATCGATGGTGGCCGCACGCCAGACCTTCAGCGCGTCGACCGTCTCTGCAACATCATGCACTCGTACAATTTTAGCGCCATGCGCAAAAGCAGCCAACGCGCCTGCGATGCTACCAGGCAAGCGTTCCTCGACAGGACGGCCGGTGACCGCGCCGATCATGGATTTGCGCGACAAGCCGATCAGCACCGGCAGGCCGAGTTCCTCTCGAAGCCGGCCGGTGGCCCGCAACAGCGCGTAGTTCTGCTCGACGGTCTTGCCGAAGCCAAGCCCGGGATCGACACAAATGCGCTCGCGCTCGACGCCGGCACGCGTCAAGGCCTCGACCCGCTCGCGCAGGAAAGCAATGACCTCGACCACCACGTCGGTGTAGACCGGCTGCGCCTGCATGTTCTGGGGCATGCCCTGCATGTGCATCACGCACAGGCCGCAGTCGCTGCCCTGCACCGCTTCGATCGCGCCCGGCGCCCGGAAGCCGTTGATGTCGTTGATCATGTCGGCGCCGGCAATGATCGCCTCGCGCATCACCGTGGGCTTGCAGGTGTCGACGGACAGGGCGCGGCCCAGTCCCTGCAGCGCATACAGCGCCGGCATCACGCGGCGCAACTCCTCTTCCAGGGGGACGCCAGGAGAACCCGGACGCGTCGATTCGCCGCCGATGTCGATCAGGTCGACGCCATCGAGCGCCATCTGCTCGGCATGGGAGACGGCGAATTCAAGCGCGCCATAGCGGCCGCCATCGGAAAAGGAGTCGGGCGTGAGGTTCAGGATGCCCATGACGAGCGGTCGCTGCTCCAGCCTGAAGCTGAAGCGTCCGCATTGGAGGAGTTGACGCATAAATAGAAAAAGAGCCGCTACTTAAAAAAAGAGCCGTTACTTAAAAAAAGAGCCGTTAACGAGCAAAAGGCATCCAGAGGGATGCCTTTTGCCTTGGGGGTTTACTAAGCGATCAAGCCGGCGCCGGGGCGTTCGTGGCGACACCGCCCGAGCCGCTGTCGCCAGGCGGCGTGCGCTTGGTCAGCATGCCCGCTTTTGGCGGACGCGGCTCCTTGCCGGCCATGATGTCGTTGATCTGCTCGGCATCGATGGTTTCCCAGTCGAGCAGCGCCCTCGTCATCATTTCCACCTTGTCGCGGTTCTCTTCCAGCAGGCGGCGCGCCAGCGCGTACTGCGTGTCGAGGATCGCGCGGATTTCCGCATCGACCTTCTGCTGCGTGGCTTCCGAGATGGTCTTGGTGGCGCCGCCGAAGAAGCCTTCGTTCTCGCTGTCTTCGTAGACCATCACGCCCATGCTCTCGGACATGCCGAAGCGGGTCACCATCGAGCGCGCCAGCTTGGTGGCACGCGAGAAGTCGTTCGAGGCGCCGGTCGACATCTGGCCGACGAAAATCTCTTCAGCAATACGGCCACCGAACAGGATCGAGATTTCTTCCAGCATCTTGTCCTTGTAACCGGACAGAGCGTCGTGCTCAGGCAGCTGCCAGGTCAGGCCGAGGGCATAGCCACGCGGCATGATCGTGACCTTGTGCACGGGGTCGGCCTTCGGCAACAGCTTGGCGATGACCGCGTGGCCCGACTCGTGGTAAGCCGTGTTGCGGCGCTCTTCCTCGCGCATGACCATCGACTTGCGCTCCGGCCCCATGAAGATCTTGTCCTTGGCATCTTCGAAATCGTTCATTTCGACCAGGCGCTTGTTGCGGCGCGCCGCGAACAGCGCAGCTTCGTTCACCAGGTTGGCGAGGTCGGCGCCCGAGAAGCCAGGCGTACCGCGGGCAATGATGTCGGCCTTGACGTCGGTGCCGATTGGTACCTTGCGCATGTGCACATTCAGGATCTGCTCGCGGCCGCGGATGTCCGGCAGGCCGACCATCACCTGGCGGTCGAAACGGCCCGGACGCAGCAGCGCCTTGTCCAGCACGTCGGCGCGGTTGGTCGCGGCGATCACGATGACGCCCGAGGTTGCTTCGAAGCCGTCCATCTCGACCAGCAGCTGGTTCAGCGTCTGCTCGCGTTCGTCGTTGCCGCCGCCCATGCCGGCGCCACGGTGACGGCCGACCGCGTCGATCTCGTCGATGAAGATGATGCAGGGCGAATGCTTCTTCGCGTTCTCGAACATGTCGCGTACCCGGGAGGCGCCGACGCCGACGAACATTTCGACGAAGTCGGAACCGGAGATCGAGAAGAACGGCACTTTCGCTTCGCCGGCAATTGCACGCGCCAGCAGGGTTTTACCGGTACCTGGAGGACCGACCATCAGGACGCCACGCGGGATACGGCCGCCGAGCTTCTGGAATTTGGTCGGGTCTCTCAGGAAGTCGACGATTTCGCTGACTTCTTCTTTCGCTTCGTCGCAACCGGCGACGTCGGCGAAGGTGACGCTGTTGTTCGTTTCATCGAGCATGCGCGCTTTGGACTTGCCGAACGAGAAAGCCCCGCCCTTGCCGCCGCCCTGCATCTGGCGCATGAAGAACACCCAGACGCCGATCAGGAGCAGCATCGGGAACCAGGAGATGAACACTTGCTGCAGGAACGATGGCTCTTCCGGCGGCTTCACGTCGAAACGCACGCCGTTTTCGCGCAGGTCGCCGATCAGGCCACGGTCGAGCATGGTCGCCGTGGCGCGCACCTTGGTGTCGTCCGAGCGGGTGGCCGTGATGTTCTGGCCCTCGATGACGACATCCTTCACGCGGCGCGCTTTCACATCGTCGAGCAGCTCGGAATAAGCGATGGTCTTGCTGCCTCCGGCAGGGCTATGGTTGTCGAACTGCTTGAACAGCATGAACAACAGCAGTGCGACTACCACCCAGATGGCAGATTTGGAAAACATATTATTCACGAAAACTCCTCCGATGCGAATCGCACCAATACCGATTTGAGACTGCCGATTTTACTCGCAATAAGCGGGCCGTGCTACGCACAGGCCGACATGATGCCATATTGCCGCTCGTTACACCTGTTCAGCTACCCTGTTCAGGCGCGCCGGCGACGACACGTGTCGCCGGGCATCACGCCGACCATGTGCGGCTGCGATCTCAAATATCAAGGGCCGCATCGCGGCCGGACCCGGATTTATACTCCACCGGATTCTTGAGACCACGCCCAAGCAGGAAAATTTCCGACGATTTGTCGCGGCTTGCTTTCGGCTTGATTTGCTTGACCGTCTTGAACTCCGTGCGGAAGCGCTCGACGACCTGCGTGAAGCCCATGTCCTTGAAGCACTTGACCAACAATGCCCCTGGCGGCTTGAGATGCATTTGAGAAAACTCAATCGCGAGGTCAATCAAATGTTCCATGCGCGCAGCGTCGGCCGTAGGAATGCCCGACAGATTGGGCGCCATATCCGACAGCACGAGGTCGAGCTTGCGCCCGTCGAGCACGGTGGCTAGTTGGTCTAGTACAACATCTTCGCGGAAGTCGCCCTGGATGAAATGGACATCGGCCACCGGATCCATCGGCAACAGGTCGAGGCCGATGATGGTGCCGTTGATGCCGCCACCTTCCTTGCCCGACAGTTTGCGCCGGGTGTACTGGGCCCAGCTGCCCGGTGTGCAGCCCAGGTCGACGATGACCTGGCCCGGCTTGATGAGTTTTTCCGCTTCGTCGATTTCTTTCAGCTTATAGGCGGCACGGGCGCGGAACCCGTCTTTTTGCGCCTGCTTCACGTACGGGTCGTTAATATGGTCGTGTAACCAGTTTTTGTTTAATTTGTTCTTGGCCATTCGCGTAGAATACTGCTTTTATAGGTACATCAAAAAATTATTATGCTTACACTTACACCCGTCGAGCGCAGCGCACTGCGCGCGGAAGCCCATGGTCTGAAGCCGGTGGTCATGATCGGCGAATCGGGCCTGACTGAATCCGTGATGAAGGAAATCGCGGCCAGCCTCGACGCGCACGGCCTGATCAAGGTCCGCGTCTTCGGCGACGATCGCGAAGCGCGCGTTGCCATGTACGAACAGATCTGCGAAGAACTCGACTGCGCGCCAATCCAGCACATCGGCAAGCTGCTGGTCCTGTACCGCCCGAAAGTCGAAGTGGTCAAGGAACGCAGCAGCAAGGCCGGCAAGGGCATGCGCGAAGTCACCATCGTCAAGGCCAGCGCCAGCGGCACCAAGAAGCCGAGCGTCACCAAGGTCATGATCAAGGGGAACGAGCGCGTCACCGCCGGCGGCAACATCAAGCGCGCCAAACCGCGCCAGGCCAGCACCAAGAAGAATGCACTGAACAAGTGATCGAAACCGGAGCGTGTCTCCGGTTTTTTTTCGCCGGTCGCTTGTGATCGCCCATCGTCTTCGGTAGCGACGCGACGGTTCAAGCGCGGTACGCGTGGACTCAGGAGTCCACCCTACCACACCGGGACCCTTATCGGCTTTTCAGTACCAGCAACGCCGCGAGCACGCTTTCGATCAGGTGGAACAACTGCGACACGCCGTGCATCACGGCGAACTGCGTCCACAGCGGTGAAGTACGCACCCCTCCAGGCCCCGCCGCTTCGCGCAGCGCCGCCATCGCCGGCTGCAGGCCGACATACATCACCAGCGCGCAGGCCAGCATCGCCAGCACCAGCAAACTCAAATAACGCCGGCGCCCTGCCTGCAGGTCGGGCGACAGCCGTACCAGCACCAGCATCAGCGCCGCGCAGGCAAAACTGAGCCACGCCAGCCGGCGGAGAAAAGCGCCGACGATGTCGCCGGCCACAGGGCCGCTGACGCTCGCAAACACCGCCGGCGCGGCGATGTAGCCCAGCACCCAGAGGGCGCCGGCCCACAAGGCCGCCACCAGCAGCCGTGCCGAGGGTAAGTGGCCCTGCAGGCGCCCCTGGAGGCGCGTCATCAGATGTAACGGACTTCGAGGATTTCGTATTCGCGCGGGCCCGACGGCGCCTGCACTTCGACCACGTCGCCGGCGTACTTGCCGATCAGGGCGCGCGCGATCGGGGACGTCACCGACACCTTGTTCAGCTTCAGGTCCGCTTCGTCCAGGCCGACGATCTGGTAGCTCACCTTCTGGCCCGAGTCGAGGTCTTCCAGGTCGACGGTCGAGGCGAAGACGACGCGGCCTTCGGCATCGAGCGTGGTCGGGTCGATGATCTGCGCGGTCGAGAGCTTGCTTTCCAGTTCCGCGATGCGGCCCTCGACGAAGGCCTGGCGTTCCTTGGCCGCGTCGTATTCCGCGTTTTCCGACAGGTCGCCGTGCGAGCGCGCTTCGGAGATCGCGTCGATGACGCTGCGGCGCTCTTTGGTCTTGAGCTGATGCAGTTCCTGCTTGAGGAGCTCGGCGCCGTATTTGGTCAGTGGGACGGTAGTGTTCATGTGTCTCTACTTCTACTAATGGGAAAAGTCGCTTTCCGATGTTTGTCGACGTACCAAGCGAAAACCACAGAGGCGCACGACGCAAGCCGCGCGAGCTCTGTGGTTTGACGGGTACTGCTTAGTGCTAAGTGCTAAGTGCTTCGCTTAGTTTAAGGTTTTATGCAGGCCTTGTAAATCATAGACCCGAATTGCATCCATATGGCGCATGCCCTGGATCGCCGCTTCGGCACCGGCGATGGTCGTGTAGGTCACCACGCGCGCGGCCAGGGCCGACGTGCGGATGGTACGCGAGTCGACGATCGCACTGCGCTTTTCCTCGGCCGTGTTGATGACCATCTCGATCTCGTGGTTCTTGATCATGTCGACGATGTGCGGACGGCCTTCGATCACCTTGTTCACCGCCAGCACCGGCAGGCCGGCGGCGGAGATGACGGCAGCGGTGCCCTTGGTGGCGGCAAGCGTGAAGCCCATTGCCACCAGGTCGCGCGCCACCTGCACCGCGCGCGGCTTGTCGGAGGCCTTCACCGACAGGAACACGCGGCCCGACGTGGGCAGCTTGACGCCGGCGCCGATCTGCGATTTCACGAACGCTTCGCCGAAGGTCTCGCCGACGCCCATCACCTCGCCGGTGGACTTCATTTCCGGTCCCAGGATGGTGTCGACGCCCGGGAATTTCACGAACGGGAACACGGCTTCCTTGACGCTGAAGAACGGCGGCGTCACTTCCTTCGTGATGCCCTGGCTGGCCAGGGTCTGGCCGACCATGCAGCGCGCCGCGACTTTCGCCAGCTGGATGCCGGTCGCTTTCGACACGAACGGCACGGTGCGCGACGCGCGCGGGTTCACTTCCAGCACGAACACGGTGTCGACCAGCTTGCCATCGACTTCCTTCTGCTGGATCGCGAACTGCACGTTCATCAGGCCGACGACGTTCAGGCCTTTCGCCATCAGCGCGGTCTGGCGCTTGAGTTCATCGATCGTCTCTTGCGTGAGCGAATACGGCGGCAGCGAGCAGGCCGAGTCGCCCGAGTGCACGCCGGCCTGTTCGATGTGCTCCATCACGCCGCCGATGAAGGTGGTCTCGCCATCCGAGATGCAGTCCACGTCGACTTCGATCGCGTCGTTCAGGAAACGGTCCAGCAGCACCGGCGAATCGTTCGACACCTTGACCGCCTCGCGCATGTAGCGCTCGAGGTCGCGCTGCTCGTGGACGATTTCCATCGCGCGGCCGCCCAGCACGTAGGACGGGCGCACGACCAGCGGGTAGCCGATTTCCTTGGCCAGCTCGAGCGCTTCAGGCTCGGTGCGGGCGGTGCGGTTCGGCGGCTGGCGCAGGCCCAGGTCCTGCAGCAGCTTCTGGAAGCGCTCGCGGTCTTCGGCGGCGTCGATCATGTCGGGCGAGGTGCCGACGATCGGCACGCCGTTTGCCTCGAGGTCGAGCGCAAGCTTCAGCGGCGTCTGGCCGCCGTACTGCACGATCACGCCCACCGGCTTTTCCAGGTCGACGATTTCCAGCACGTCTTCCAGCGTCAGCGATTCGAAATACAGGCGGTCCGAGGTATCGTAGTCGGTCGACACGGTCTCCGGGTTACAGTTGACCATGATGGTCTCGTAGCCGTCTTCGCGCATCGCGAGGGCCGCGTGCACGCAGCAGTAGTCGAACTCGATGCCCTGGCCGATGCGGTTCGGGCCACCGCCCAGCACCATGATCTTCTTGCGGTCGGTCGGCGCCGCCTCGCATTCCTCGTCGTAGGTCGAGTACATGTAGGCGGTGTCGGTCGAGAACTCGGCGGCGCAGGTGTCGACCCGCTTGTAGACCGGGCGGATGCCCAGCGCATGCCGGCGCTCGCGCACCGCGGCCTGCGTGGTGTGCATCAGGAAGGCCATGCGCGCGTCCGAGAAGCCCTTCTGCTTCAACTTGTACAGCGTCGGCTTGTCGATGCCTTCGAGCTTCTGGTGATCCAGCCACAGTTCGATGTCGACGATTTCCTTGATCTGGATGAGGAACCACGGATCGATTTTCGTCAGCGCGTGCACTTCTTCCAGCGTGAAACCCTGGGCAAACGCGTCGCCCACGTACCAGATGCGCTCCGGGCCCGGCTCGCCGAGTTCTTCCTCGATGACTTCGCGGTCGCGCGTCATTTCGTTCAGGCCGTCCACGCCCACCTCGAGGCCGCGCAGCGCCTTCTGGAACGATTCCTGGAAGGTGCGTCCCATCGCCATCACCTCGCCCACCGATTTCATCTGGGTGGTCAGGTGCTTGTCGGCGGTCGGGAATTTTTCGAAGGCGAAGCGCGGGATCTTGACGACCACGTAATCGATCGACGGCTCGAACGAGGCCGGGGTCGCGCCGCCGGTGATCTCGTTGCGCAGCTCATCGAGCGTGAAACCCACCGCCAGCTTGGCCGCCACCTTGGCGATCGGGAAGCCGGTCGCTTTCGAGGCCAGCGCCGACGAACGCGACACGCGCGGGTTCATCTCGATGACGATCATGCGGCCGTCCTGCGGGTTGATCGCGAACTGCACGTTCGAGCCGCCGGTATCCACGCCGATTTCGCGCAGCACCGCGATCGACGCGTTGCGCATGATCTGGTATTCCTTGTCGGACAGGGTCTGCGCCGGGGCGACGGTGATCGAGTCGCCGGTGTGCACGCCCATCGGGTCGAGGTTCTCGATCGAGCAGATGATGATGCAGTTGTCCGCCTTGTCGCGCACGACTTCCATCTCGTACTCTTTCCAGCCCAGCAGCGACTCTTCGATCAGGAGTTCCGAGGTCGGCGAGGCTTCCAGGCCGCGCTTGCAGATGGTGTCGAATTCTTCTTCGTTGTAGGCGATGCCGCCGCCGCTGCCGCCCATCGTGAACGACGGACGGATGATGGTCGGGAAGCCCAGCTCGCGCTGCACGGTGCGCGCTTCTTCCATGCTGTGCGCCACGCCCGAGCGTGCCGAACCCAGGCCGATTTTCGTCATCGCGTCCTTGAACTTGGAGCGGTCTTCGGCCTTGTCGATCGCTTCCGGCGAGGCGCCGATCAGTTCGACATTGTATTTTTCCAGCACGCCGTGGTGGTGCAGGTCGAGCGCGCAGTTCAGCGCGGTCTGGCCGCCCATCGTCGGCAGGATCGCGTCCGGACGCTCCTTCTCGATGATGCTTTCCACGACCTTCCAGGTGATCGGTTCGATATAGGTGACGTCGGCCATTTCCGGGTCGGTCATGATCGTGGCCGGATTGCTGTTGACGAGGACGACCTTGTAGCCTTCGTCGCGCAGCGCCTTGCAGGCCTGCGCTCCGGAATAGTCGAACTCGGCGGCCTGGCCGATGATGATCGGGCCTGCGCCGATGATCAGGATGGTTTTAATATCACTACGCTTAGGCATTTATTTTTTCTCCGCGGCTTGCATCAGGCTGATGAAGCGGTCAAACAGGTAGGCGACGTCGGTCGGGCCGGGCGAGGCTTCCGGGTGGCCCTGGAAGCAGAAGGCCGGCTTGTCGGTACGGGCAAAGCCCTGCAGCGAGCCGTCGAACAGCGACACGTGGGTGACACGGCAGTTCGCGGGAAGCGTTTCCGGGTCGACCGCGAAGCCGTGGTTCTGCGAGGTGATCAAGACCTTCTTCGAGTCCAGGTCCTGCACCGGGTGGTTGGCGCCGTGGTGGCCGAACTTCATTTTCATCGTCTTCGCACCGGACGCGAGCGCCATGATCTGGTGGCCGAGGCAGATGCCGAAGGTCGGGATGCCGCGCTCGATCAGCTCCGCGGTCGCCTTGATGGCGTAGTCGCACGGTTCCGGGTCGCCCGGGCCGTTGGCCAGGAAGATGCCGTCCGGGTTCAAAGCGAGTGCATCGGCCGCCGTCGATTGCGCCGGCAGCACGGTGACCTTGCAGCCGCGCTCGGCGAGCATGCGCAGGATGTTGCGCTTGACGCCGTAGTCGAAGGCGACAACGTGGTATTGCGGGTTCTCCTGCTTGCCGAAGCCCTCGCCCAGCTTCCACTCGGTTTCGGTGAAGACGTACGATTCCTTGACCGAGACGACTTTTGCCAGGTCCATGCCTGCCAGGCCCGGGAACGAGCGTGCCAGCTCGAGCGCCTGGGCTTCCGATGGCTGGTTGCCCTGGGTGCCGGTGAGGATGGCGCCGGCCTGGGCGCCCTTCTCGCGCAGCAGGCGCGTTAGTTTACGGGTGTCGATGCCGGAGATGGCCACGACGTTTTCCGCCTTCAGGTAGTCGGCCAGCGATTGGGTGGAGCGGAAATTCGATGCCATCAGCGGCAGGTCGCGGATGATCAGTCCTGCGGCGTGGACTTTGCTCGCTTCGACGTCGGCGGCATTGACGCCGTAGTTGCCGATGTGCGGGTACGTCAGGGTGACGATCTGACGCGAGTAGCTGGGGTCGGTCAGGATTTCCTGGTAACCGGTAATGGCGGTATTGAACACCACTTCACCGGTCGTGTGGCCGGCGGCACCGATGGAAACACCTCGAAAAATCGTTCCGTCCGCAAGGGCCAGAATGGCCGGGACGGCAGGGCCAGAAAAAAATGGCGGCAAGGGTAACTCCCAATAAAGTTACCGTAGCTGCGCCACGTCAGACCGGCATCCAAAGCTGCGGGCGCGCATAGCGTGTCCGGGGGGCTGGAGCTCGTTTTTGAATGAGGAATGAAGGTAGGCGCTACGGCAAGTAAGTGAATGGCTAAACCCCCAAATTATAGCGCGCCTTGGCCGTTCCGGCAATGCGGACTCTCTGCGGCAAGGGACGAAATCGCGATTTTTACTTCCAGATGAGCCGCGTTTTTCCGCGTTTCAATCTAATTCGCGATGGCGCCGCTTGCCGCCGCAAGCTAGGGCGTACCGACCAGCGCCGCAATACCCGCCTTCGCAACCTGCGCGTCCTCGTTCGATTTCACGCCGGACACGCCAACCGCGCCGATCACATGGCCATCCACGACCACCGGCACCCCGCCCTCGAGCATGGCTTCCAGGCTTGGCGCGGACAGGAAGGACACCCGCCCGCCATTGATCACGTCTTCATATGCCTTCGACTCGCGCCGGCCCAGCGCGGCGGTACGCGCCTTGCCCGGCCCGATCTGCGAGGAGATCGGCGGCGCGCCGTCCAGGCGCTGCAGCCACAGCAGGTGGCCGCCGTCGTCGACGACCGCAATGGTGACGGCCCAGCCGTTCCGGAGCGCTTCGGCTTCGGCGGCCGCGGCGATGATCTTCACGTCTTCCAGGGTCAGTATCGGTTTGGTTTTCATATTGGTCCTTCTGCGTGGTTATGGTTGCTGTTTGGCCTTGAGCCTGGCTTTAATCTGGGGCATGACGCTTGCGGCCGCCTGCTCGCCCGCGAGGATCGCCAGGTTGCGGCCATTGAAGTCGGCGCTGCCCATCTTGCCCAGCGCCGGCGTGATGACGATGTCGGCTTCCTTCAGTTCGAAGTGGTTGATGCGCTGGCCCATGATGCTGAAGGTCTGCATCAGGACGTCGAGCGAACTGGTCGTGGCCTGGGTGTCGGCCTGGGTCGAGATGTTGACCGCGATGATGAAGTCCGCGCCCATGTCGCGCACGAACTTGACCGGCACCGGCGCCACCAGGCCGCCGTCGACATAGGTCCTGGCGCCGATTTTCACGGGCTGGAACACGCTCGGCACGCTCGAGGACGCGCGCACGGCCAGGCCCGCATTGCCCTTGTTGAACAGGACCGATTCGCCCGTCTTCAGGTCGGTCGCCACCGCGCCGAAGCGTATCTTGAAGCGCTCCATCGGCACGTTGTTCACTGCCTTGTTGACGTAATTCTGCAGCGCCTCGCCCTTGAGCACACCGGACGAGCGCGAAAACAGCGGCAGCGCCCAGTCGGAAATCGTCGCCTCGTCCATCTCCATCGCGGTGCGTTGCAGCGTGAAGCCGTTGTAGCCCGACGCGTACAGCGCGCCGACCACCGAACCGGCGCTGGTGCCGACCACGATCTCGGGGAAGATGCCCTGCGCCTCCAGCGCCTTGATCACGCCGATGTGGGCGAAGCCGCGCGCGGCGCCGCCGCCGAGGGCCAGGCCGATTTTTACTTTTTTAGGTGGAGCGGGCGGTGCCTGGATGGCGACCGGCGCCGGGGGCGCCGGCGGCGTGCTGCCGCAGCCGGCGACGGCAAACGCGGCGAGCGCGAAGATGGAAGTGCGTCGAGAGAGCATGGCAGGGTCGAGTGGGGCAATCCTCGATTGTACCGTACGGCAGTCGTGGGGTGCCCACCCTACCCGGGCAGCGAGGTATTCGGCAGCGACGCCGTAAACGTACTCCCCTGCCCCGGCGTCGAGCTGATCTTCAGGCGCCCGCCGTGGCGCAGCAGCACGTGCTTGACGATCGCCAGCCCCAGTCCCGTGCCCTGGGTCTCGCGCGAGCGGCTCTTGTCGACGCGGTAGAAGCGTTCGGTCAGGCGCGAGATGTGCTGGGGCTCGATGCCGATGCCGCTGTCCGTCACCGAGAATTGCAGGTCGCCGTCGCCCCGCAGCCAGGCGAGCGCGATCCTGCCGCCATCGGGCGAATAGCGCACCGCGTTCGAGGCCAGGTTGGCAAAGGCGCTGCGCAATTCTTCGATGCTGCCCATCACGTCCGGCCCGTCCACGGAGACGTCGATCTGGTGCCGGCCGCCGGACAGCGCGCGCGCTTCGAGCGCCACCGATTCGACCAGCGCCGCGATGTCGACCCGCTCGCGCCGCAGCGGAACGTCGTCGGACTCGAGGCGCGACAGCGTCAGCATGTCGCCGATCAGGCGCTGCATGCGCTGGCCCTGCTCGGTCATCAGCTTCAGGTGGGCTTCGCGGGTCGCCGCATCCATGCCCGGGTCCGACAGCGCGATCTCCAGGAAACCGACGATGACGGTCAGCGGCGTGCGCAGTTCGTGCGAGGCGTTGGCGATGAAGTCGCGCCGCATCGCCTCGACCCGTTCGGTGTCGGTGGCATCGTGCGTGACCAGGATCTGGCGCCGGTTCTCGAACGGGATGATGCGGCATTCGATCTTGCGCCCGCGCAGCGAGAGGCTCAAAGGCTGCTCGTAGCGCCCGAGGATGATGTAGTCGATGAAGTCCGGATGGCGCACCAGGTTCGTCACGCGCAGCCCCTTGTCGCGTTCGAGCGTGAGGCCCAGGTGGCGCTCGACGGCCGGATTGCACCACTCGAGGAACAGCACGTCGTCCATGATCGCCACGCCTTCCGGCAACAGGCTCATCGCCTGGCGAAAGCGCGCCAGCCATTCGGCCAGTTCCTTCTGGTTGCGCTCGTCCTCGCGGCGCAGGCGGTACAGGCGTGCGAAGACGTCGGTCCAGGCGCCCCAGCCGTCGGGCAGGCGCCCGGATTGCGGGTCGTTCAGCCATTCGCCAAGCTGGTGCAGGTAGGACAGCTGCACGAACAGGGCGATGATGGCGCCGGCCAGGGCCAGCCCGAGGCCGGCGACCGGCCCCGCCAGCCACCAGAGGGCGGCGGCGATCACGAATACGGTGGCCAGGCGCAGCAGCGCCGGCACCCAGAACAGCAGTTTGGGATTCATCGGACTTTCGTTCTTATTTTTCGGAGAGCATGTAGCCGACGCTGCGCACCGTGCGGACCAGTCCTTCGGCGCCCTTCAGGGCTTTCCTCAGCCGCAGCACGTGCACGTCCACTGTGCGCTCTTCGATGACGGCGTGGTCGCCCCACACCTTGTCGAGCAGCTGGGCGCGCGAGAAGACGCGTTCGCGGTGGGCCAGCAGGAATTTCAGCAGCTTGTACTCGGCGTTGCCGATCTCGACGCCGTTGCCGTCGATCGTGACCGTACAGCTGGCCGGGTCGAGCGCCACGGCGCCGGCGCGCAGCACGCTTTCCGCCAGGTGCGGGCTCTTGCGGCGCAGCAGCGCGCGCGAACGGGCCAGCAACTCGCGCGGCGAAAACGGCTTGGTGACGTAATCGTCGGCCCCCGTGTCGAGCCCGGCGAGCTTGTCCTCTTCCATGCTTTTCGCGGTCAGCATGATCACCGGGATGTCCCGGAAATCGCGGTCGGCGCGCAGGCGCGACAGCAGGCGCAGGCCGCTCTGGTCGGGCAGCATCCAGTCGAGCAGCAGCAGGTCCGGCTTGCCGTGGCTGATGCTGTCCCAGGCGGCGGCGGTGCTGCCGACCGAGGTAACGCCCCAGCCCGCCTCGCGCAGCGAATACGTCACCAGCTCGACGATCGCCGGCTCGTCCTCGACCACCAGTACGCGCGTCGTGTGCATCGGGGTCAGCCTTCCTGCGCCGCGGGTTTGCTGTGGCGGATGTCGCGTCCCTCGACCACGTAGATCACGTATTCGGCGATGTTCTTCGCATGGTCGCCGATGCGCTCGATGGCTTTCGCCACCCACAGGGTGTCGAGCGCGGACGAAATCGTGCGCGGGTCTTCCATCATGAAGGTGATCAGGTTGCGCAGGATGGTGCGGAACTCGTGGTCGATGACCTCGTCGCCGGCGATGATCGACAGCGCCTGCTTGCCGTCGAGGCGTGCAAAGGAGTCGAGCGCATCGTGCAGCAGGTCGGTGGTGCCCTTGCCGATCGAGCGGATCATGTCGTAATGGGCGAAGCCGGTCGCGCCGCGCTCATGCAGGCTTTTCGCGGTGCGCGCGATCTTGCTGGCTTCGTCGCCGATGCGCTCCAGGTCGGTGATGACCTTGATCGTGGCCATCACGGTGCGCAGGTCGTTCGCGGTTGGCTGGCGCTTGACGATCAGGTGGCTGCAGGCGTCATCGAGCTGCACTTCGAGCTGGTTGACCGCGTGGTCGTCGGCCATGACCTTGTCGGCCTTGGCCGAATCCCCCACGCGGAAGCAGTTCAGCGCCTCTTCGAACTGGGTCTCCACCATGCCGCCCATCAGCAGCACCTTCGAGCGGATCGCTTCCAATTCCTGGTCGTATTGCTTGGATGAATGCTCGCCAATCATAATGCCGCTCTCCCTAATTTTGTTCTGTAATTAACCGAAACGACCAGTGATGTAATCCTGGGTTTCCTTGCGCGCCGGATTCATGAACAGCTGGTCGGTCTCGCCGAATTCCACCAGTTCGCCCAGGTACATGTAGGCAGTGTAATCCGAGCAGCGCGCGGCCTGCTGCATGTTGTGGGTCACGATGGTGATCGTGTAGTCCTGCTTCAGTTCGCTGATCAGCTCTTCGATCTTGGCCGTCGAGATCGGGTCCAGCGCCGAGGTCGGCTCATCGAGCAGCAGCACGTCCGGCTTCACCGCCACGCCGCGCGCGATGCACAGGCGCTGCTGCTGGCCGCCGGACAGCGACAGGCCGCTCTTGTTCAGCTTGTCCTTCGCTTCTTCCCACAGCGCCGCCTTTTTCAGGGCCCATTCGACGCGTTCGTCCATCTCGCCTTTCGACAGGTTTTCGTACAGGCGCACGCCGAAAGCGATGTTGTCGTAGATCGACATCGGGAACGGGGTCGGCTTCTGGAACACCATGCCGATTTTCGCGCGCAGCATGTTGACGTCGACGCCCGGTTCGAGGATGTTGCGGCCGCGGTAGACGATCGACCCTTCGGCACGCTGCCCCGGATACAAATCGTACATGCGGTTCAGGGTGCGCAGCAGCGTCGACTTGCCGCAGCCGGAGGGGCCGATAAAGGCCGTCACCTGCTTTTCGTGGATGTCGAGCGAAACGTTCTTCAGGCTCTGCGTTTTGCCGTAGTAAAAATCAAGGCCCGAAATCTCGATGGTCTTCGTCTTGTTCGCGCTCGCGGTCGCGCTCGCGGTCGGGCTGAGGCTAGTCATTGGCTGTGTCATGGACTATGTCGTGGTTCGTCAGGATAGATTAACGCGGGGTCTTCTGGCTGAAGACGGTGCGCGACAGGATGTTCAGGAACAACACCGTAAAGGTCACCAGCAGCGCGCCGCCCCAGGCCAGCGAGCGCCAGTCGTCGTAAGGGCTCATCGCATAGGTGTAGATCACGACCGGCAGGTTCGCGATCGGCGCATTCATGTCGTGGCTGTAGAACTGGTTGTTCAGGGCGGTGAACAGCAGCGGCGCGGTCTCGCCGGAGATGCGGGCCAGCGCCAGCAGCACGCCGGTGACCACGCCGGCTTTCACGGCGCGCAGGCGCACCAGCATCGCCACCTTCCAGCGCGGGGCGCCGAGGGCAAATGCGGCCTCGAGCAGGCTGTTCGGCACCAGGCGCAGCATGTTGTCGGTCGAGCGCACCACCACCGGCACCGCAATCAGCGACAGCGCGATCGTCCCGGCCCAGCCGGAAAAGTGGTTCACGTTGGCCACGTAGATCGCGTAGACGAACAGGCCGATCACGATCGACGGCGCCGACAGCATGATGTCGGTGACGAAGCGCGTCACTTGAGCAAAGCGATTACCTTCACCGTATTCCGCGAGGTAGATGCCGGCCAGGATGCCGACCGGGGTGCTGATCAGGGTCGACAGGCCAACCATCAGCACGCTGCCGAGGATGGCGTTGCGCAGTCCGCCGACGCTGCCCGGCGCCGGGGTATCGAGGGTGAACATCGAGCCGGACAAGGCGCCGAAGCCGTTGATCAGGAGCGTGGATAAAATCCATGCCAGGAAGGCAAGGCCAATCGCCATGGCGACCACCGACAGCACGATGCCGACGCGGTGCGCCAGCAGGCGC
>JAQGLR010000036.1 GCA_028292765.1 Massilia sp.
GCCTGGCGTCGACGCTGCTCGAGAAGCAGTGGGCGTTGGCGTGGCGGTCCTTCTTGGCTTCGTACAGGCTCGGGCCGCCGGTGAAGACGAGGTCGGCAATGCCGAGCAGGGCCGATTCGCGCTGCAGCAGCTGCTTCGGCGGGTTCTTGAACGAGGCCAGTTCGTCCATGCAGTCGTAGACGACCATCGACGGATTCAGGCCCTGCAGCAGCGGCAGTGCCATCGGGGTGTAGAACCAGACGACCGGACGCTCGCCTTCCGGCACCAGGTCGGCCAGCAGGCCTTGCAGGGTCGGGATCTGGTCGTCGTGGAAGCCGCCGGCATGGACCGGGGTATGCGGGCGGCACACCGTGATGTTCGGCGCGACGGCCGTCTTCTGCAGGTGTGCCTGCCCTTCGCTATGCACCGGTTCTTCGACCAGCACGATGTCGTAGTGTTCGGCCAGGCGCGTCATCAGGTGCTGGGGGCGTTGAAACACGAAGTCCCAGCGCAGGTGGCAAAACACGATAAGGGTCGGCATGTTGGTTTCCTCTCGCCTTGGTGGCGCTTTAGTTGATCTTGGGTCCGGGATGGAAGGGCTGCAGCGGCGCTTGAACACGCTGGACCACGACACCGGATTCGGTGAATCGTAACATGCAACTTTGCCACTATTTTCATTTATGCATTGCAACATTTGCATGATGAACGATATTTTTGGCAACACCAGCCGTTTCCTCATAGGAGAGCCCGGTGTCTCACGGAATTCTTTGTAAGTTAAGTCCTACCCACATACAAGAAAATCCACTACGAAAACTCATCCATACAGGTGAGGCGCGCAAGCGTGCGCAAACCTGAAAGTCGCTGCCGCAGCGGGTTTTCGGCATCTGGACGCGCCCCCTCCGGCAGCGCCAAGGCTGTCAGCCTGCACGTACAAAGGGGAAGGCGGAAGCGCCCGCCAGCCATGCATGGCGCACGGCCGGCGGGGGCGGTCTATGCGGGCGGATAAGGCTGGGGGCCCTCCGGGTGGCCATCCGGGCTGAAGCCGTCGGCGGTGGAGACGTCGTCGATGCCGAGGGTGCCGAGGGCGTCGCACAGTTCATCGATCTCGGCGCCGATGTCGGCCGCCAGGTCGGTGGCCTTTGCGGTGCCGCCCCATGGCGGCCCCCCGTCCAACGCATACAGGTTCACGCGCAGGTCGATGTGTTCGCCCGCGTCCTGCGGCGCCACCACGGCGCGCACCGCGTCCGGCGCCAGTTCCTTGCTTGCCAGCAGGCCGTTGATCTCGGACAGGGTGGCGAGCATGGCCAGTTCCGCCACGCCCTGCTCTTTTGCGGCGTGGAACAGGTCCTGGTAGAGGAAGCTGACGCCCAGGCGCTCCGGGTCGCTTGCGAGGCAGCGCCGCACCAGCGGCGCCACGCGCTCGGTCCAGGCGCGGTAGCGGCGCATGCGGTCGGCGAAATACACGTCGGCGCCGATCTCGTCCTTCGGCACCGCATAGAACGGATCGTCGCCCCGCTTCAGCGAAAAGCCGAGCAGGAAGCGCAGCTCCATCGCCGCCTCGTCGGGCGCGACCGGCTCGCCGGTCCAGCCGCGGATGCTCGCCTCCAGCAGCGGGGCCGGCGCCGGCTTCTTGCTGCCCAGCGTGGCGGCGGCCTCGCGCAGCAGATCCTGCAGGGTGCCGTAGCCGATGTGGTCGACCTCGGCCAGGTCGTAGGCGTGGCGCACCAGGGCCACCTTTGCCCGCGGGCTGTCGAGTTCCAGCGCGACAAAGCTTGCCGCCAGCTCCGAATATGCCTCGTCGTCGGCGAAGTTTTCCAGTGGCGCCAAGCCGCCGGTGCTCTGCACGAACAGCGGGATCAAAAAGGCGTCGACTTCGATTTCGGCTTCGCCTTCGCGGCGGATGCGCAGCGTTGCCGCCTCTTCGCCGACGTGGGCGCGCAGCAGGCGGCAGGCGTCCGGATCGGTGAAGCGCGCCAGCTCGATGGCGCCGTACAGCACCTCGTCGTGCTTGCGGCGCAATGCGCGGCGAATCGCGACGACCAGTTCTTCCTCGTGCCCGGCAGCGCCTTCCGGATCGACTTCCTCGCCCTCGGCCACCTCGAGCGCGAGGTCGGCCAGGGCCTGGGCCAGCGCATCGATATCGGGTTCGGCGGCAGTTGCCGGCTTGCGCGGCACGGGCTTCTTGTTCTTCGGCATATTAAATCTGGTGAATGGTGGAGACGCCATGGTAGCGCATCGGCAGCTTACCCTGCGCGTTCGGTCTCGGGCGCGATGTGCACCTGCGCCAGCGCGGCCAGGATCTCCTCGGGTTCCGCCGGTTTGGCGATGTGCAGGTCGAAGCCGGCCTCGCGCGCCCTGGCCTTGTCGGCCAGCTGGCCATAGCCGGTCAGCGCGATGAGGAGGGTCGATGCGAACTGGGGCATCGCGCGCACGCGCTTGGCCAGGTCGTAGCCGTTCATGTCGGGCAGGCCGATGTCGAGGATGAAGACGTCCGGGCGCTCGAAGGCGGCCCACTCGAGCGCACTGGCCGCGTCGTAATAGGTCGACACCAGGTGATCCCCGGCCGCCTCGAGCAGCAGCGACAGGCTGACCGCCGCGTCGATATTGTCGTCCACCAGCATCACCCGCAGCGCCTGCGGTGCGGCATCGCGGGCGCGGCGCGGCGCGGCGGGGGAAGCGAGCGCCGCCAGCTCGTGCTTGAGCGGCAGGCGCACCGTGAAGATGCTGCCGGCGCCCCGTCCCGGGCTGCCGGCGTCGACCGTGCCGCCGTGCAGCTGCACCATGCTGCGCACCAGCGCCAGTCCGAGGCCGAGCCCGCCCTGGGCGCGGTCGGCCTTTCTCTCGCCCTGCGAGAACAGGTCGAACACCCGCGGCAGCAGCTCGGGCGTGATGCCTTCGCCGTCGTCGGCCACCGAGAGGGTGGCGTCGTCGCCCGGGCAGGCCAGCGAGAGCTGGATGTTGCCATGCATCGGCGTATATTTCGCCGAATTGGTCAGCAGGTTCGCCACCACCTGGGTCAGGCGGGTCTGGTCGCCGCGCACCGTGACCGGGTGCGGCGGCAGGCGCAGCTCCAGCCGGTGCTGGCGCTCTTCGAGCAGCGGGCGGGTCTGCTCGACGGCGCGTTCGACGGCATTGCGCAGGTCGACGTCTTCCAGGTTCAGCGACACCAGCCCGCGCGTGACGCGCGACACATCGAGCATGTCGCCCAGCAGGCGGTTCATGTGCTCGACCTGACGGCCGATCACGTCGCCGGCATAGCGTGCGCGGTGGCCGTCGACATCCGGCATCTTGAGCAGCTGGGCGGCCGTGACGATCGGCGCCAGCGGGTTGCGCAGCTCGTGGCCGAGCATGGCGAGGAACTGGTCTTTCGCACGGTTTTCCTCTTCGGCCGTCTGGCGCGCATGGGTTTCGCGCTCCAGCTGCGACTGGCGCTCGTTGCCGGCGCTGTCGCGAAACACCTGGGCGCGGCGCAGCTCTGCGCCCGCCTGGCACAGCGCCGCCAGCAGGCGGTCGATCTCGACGATGCGCGAGCGCAGCTTGGGCGGCGTTTCGCCGCGCCCGAGCATGCCCGCGGCGTCGCCGGCGCGCCCCAGCGAACGCACGTACGCGCGCGCAAGCCAGCTGGCGAGCGCACAAGCGCAGGCCAGCGCCGCCACCAGGGCCAGCGCGGCGATGCGCTTGGCGGCGCCGGCCTGGCTTGCGACGGCGTCGGGCGGGACGCCCACCGCGACCAGCCAGCCCGCGCGCGGCAGCTGGTGGAAAACGGTCTTCGACGGCCCGCCATGGCGCAGCGGCAGGTCCAGCACCCCGGTGGGCCGGCCGCGCGCCGCGCCCAGCAGCTGCGGCGGCACGTCCTGGCCGACCAGGTCGGCCGTTCCGAGATTCGAGGCCACCAGGTGCCCGGCACGGTCGACGATATCCACCTGCCAGCCGGCGGGCAGCCGGGCGTCGACCAGGAGCTTGCGGAAATGGTCGGTGCTGAACGCGATCGACAAGGCGTAGCGCCGCCCCCTGCCCTGCACCGGCACCGTGACCGCCGTGATCAGGCGCCCGCTATAGCGGCCCGGCATGACGTCGCGCACCATCGGGCGCTCGTTCGCAAACAGTTCGGCAAGATAAGGCGGCGGCGGGCCCGCCGGCAAGGGCGTACCGCGCGGCGCCAGGGTGTTGAGCAGCACGGCGCCCTGCTCGTCCAGCAGGACGGTCCAGCTGGCGGGGCCGGGCGCGGCGCGCCTGGCTTCCTCGTAAAAGGCATCGACGTCGCCGCGCGCCAGCGTCGGCGACGCGGCCAGCACGCGCAGCGCGGCGCTCGCGTCCGACAGCTCGTCGTCGACCAGCAGCGCGACCCGCTGCGACGACAGCGCCACGCGCGCCAGCGCGGTGTCGGTTCCGGCCTGGTCCAGCAGGCGCAGCGCGAAGCCGGCGAAGAGAATCACCGGCACCAGGATCGCTGCCGCCATCAGGTACAGGTAGGCACGGATTTGCATCGCGGCTCACAGGTTCACGGCCCTCGACATGACGACCAGCAAATTCGATGATACCAACACTACAAGCTAAAGCAAGAAAATAGTGGAGAATTGGTAACAGTTATTCCGGAGTGGTGACAAGGCCGGCCGGCACCGGTCTGCACCATGTACTGGCATTTCGCCAATATTCCGGGACTGCGTGCACTGTCCAGTGTTATGCTTCGCCCCTCGACACGGCGCCGCACGCGCGCCCCTTGCCCAATACCCGGAGACCTGGAGACTCCCAACAATGCTCGACAATTACTTCAAGCTCAAGGAAAGCGGCACCGACGTGCGCACCGAGCTGCTCGCCGGCCTGACCACCTTCCTGACGATGGCCTACATCATCTTCGTCAACCCGTCGATCCTGGGTGACGCGGGCATGCCGAAGGAAGCCGTGTTCGTGGCGACCTGCCTGGTGGCGGCCCTCGGCACCGCCGTGATGGGCCTGTACGCGAACTACCCGATCGGCATGGCGCCCGGCATGGGGCTGAACGCGTATTTCGCCTATGCCGTCGTGCTCGGCATGGGCGTGGCCTGGCCGGCCGCGCTCGGCGCCGTGTTCATCTCCGGCTGCCTGTTCATCCTGGTCTCGGTATTCGGGCTGCGCGGCATGATCGTGAACGGCATCCCGCATTCGCTGCGGGTGGCGATCACCGTCGGCCTGGGCATGTTCCTGGCGCTGATCGCGCTGAAGAACTCCTGCATCGTGGTCGGCAGCGATCCGACCCTGGTCAAGGCGGGCGACCTGCACCAGCCGCCGGCGATCATGGCCATCGTCGGCTTCCTCCTGATCGTCACCCTCGACCGCCTGCGCGTGCGCGGCGCGATCCTGATCGGCATCGTCGCCGTCACCGTGCTCAGCTTTTTCTTCGGCGGGAATGCCTTCAAGGGCGTGTTCTCGCTGCCGCCGTCGATCGACCCTACCCTGTTCAAGCTCGACATCCCGGGCGCCCTGTCGGCCGGCATCCTGAACGTGGTGCTGGTGTTCTTCCTGGTCGAACTGTTCGACGCGACCGGCACCCTGATGGGCGTCGCCAGCCGCGCCGGCCTGCTGGTCGAAGGCAAGATGGAACGCCTGAACAAGGCCCTGCTGGCCGACAGCGGCGCGATCGTCGCCGGCGCCGTGCTCGGCACCTCGAGCACCACCGCCTATATCGAGAGCGCGGCCGGGGTCCAGGCGGGCGGGCGCACGGGCCTCACCGCCCTGGCGGTGGCCGTGCTGTTCCTGGCCTGCCTCTTCATCGCGCCGCTCGCCGGCGTGGTGCCGGCCTACGCGACCGCACCGGCGCTGCTGTTCGTCGCCTGCCTGATGCTGCGCGACCTCGGCGAAATCGAATGGGGCGACACCACCGAGAGCATCCCGGCCGCGATCACCGCGCTGGTGATCCCGTTCACCTATTCGATCGCGGAAGGCATCGCCTTCGGCTTCATCACCTATGCCGCGCTGAAGCTGACCACGGGCCGCGCGCGCGAGGTCAAGCCGGTGGTCTGGATCATCGCCGGCCTGTTCATCTTCAAGATCGTTTATGTAGGTACATGAGTGGGTACATGAGTGGATACCCGGGCGCATTCGGTGGCCCGGGAGCCGCACGGCTGCTGCTTCTGGGATACAATCAGCGCCGAGCCCTGGCGCCGCATTGCGAGCACCGGCGCTCTTTCCCCGAACGACCGGCCGGCCCGCGGCGCAAGCTGGCGGGCCGGCGCGCAGCCGCACACATGCCTATGAAATCATCCTTGTTGTACGCGCTGGCCGCCCTCGGCCTTGCGCATGGCACCGCCGCCGCCGGCGGCGGTGCGGCCGACGACCTGCCCCAGATCGGCACCATCCATAGCGCCCTGACCATCGCGCGCCCCCAGACGATTCCGGACGGCACCTGGTTCACCTCGGCCGAACTCGGTGCGATCAATACCTCCGGCAACACGGTCGGCACTTCGCTCAGCGGCAAGATCGACGCCCGCCACGAGACTGCCGACTGGAGCAACGAATACATCGTCAGCGGCTTTTTCAAGGAAGACGAAATCACGGACGACGATGGCGAGCGCTACCGCCAGCGTTCCGCCGAGCGCTGGGCGCTGTCGGCCAAGGCCGCCTACAAGCTGATGAACGAGGGCAGCCGCGCTTTCGTCCTCGGATCGCACGTAAACGACAAGTTCGGCGCCTACACGCGCTATACCTCGTTCGCGGTCGGGCATGGCTCGCAGCTGTACAACACGCACGACAAGGCGCTCGACGTCGAGGTCGGCCCGGGTTATTTCAGCGGCCAGCGCGAAAACGGCGACAGCGAAAACGGCCTGACGGTGCGCGGCGCCGCCCGTTTCCGCTGGCAGGTCAGCCCGTCGGCCGCGTTCGTCCAGACCGTCAGCGTCGAACGCGGCACCTCGAACGTGCACTCGATCGCCGAGTCGGCCCTGAGCACCAAGATCAACGACACGATGCAGATGAAAGCCGCCTTCAGCGCCCGCAACGACAGCAACGTGCCCGAGGACAAGAAGAACACGGATACCCAGACCTCCCTGACGCTGGTGTATTCGTTCTGATTGACAGGCGGGCGATGTGCAGGACGCGCCGCCCTTCACGCTTCCCGGCTACTCCTCGTCAAGCGCCGCCGGTCGTGCTGGCGCGCGTGCTTCGGCGAGCACAGCACGCGCCGGGCGACGCCCCGCGGCACGCCGGCAAGCTGCATGAAGGCAAAGGCCGCGTGCATCCCATCGGTCTCGAGGATCTTCAGTGCGCGGTCGACGCGCGCGGCCATCTGCGCGTCGGCGCGCGGGTCGACATGCTGAGTTTCGGACATGCAATAGCCTCACAACGCCTGTTTCGTAGGCCATCCATGCTATCAAACGAGTCGACGCGCGGCGCGCGCTTGCCGGGAGTTCACGCCTGGGGCTCGTGCACGTCGTTCACCGTCACCGGTTCGGCCGCGATCTTTTCTTCGGCGAGCGCATGGTCTTCCTCGTCCGCCGCCAGCCCCTCCTGCTCCGCACCGCGCACGCGATCGTAGACCAGCTCCACCAGCACCGGAAAGTGATCGGAACCAAATGACGGCAGCCTGCGGATGAAGGAGAGCGTGAAATGGCGGCTGTGGAACAGGTGGTCGAGCGGCCAGCGCAGGAACCAGTAATCCACGTGGAAGGTGTTGAACATGCCGCGCCCCACGCGCGGGTCGAGCAGGCCGCTGACCTTGCGGAACAGCCGGGTCGTCGTCGACCACGCCACGTCGTTCAGGTCGCCCGCGACGATCACCGGCGTGTCCAGTCCGGACACGCTCTTGGCCACCACCAGCAGCTCGGCGTCGCGCTCGGTCGACTCGTCGTGCTCGGTCGGGCTGGGCGGGGCCGGGTGCAGGAAATGCATGCGCACCTTGCGACCGGACGGCAGCACGACCAGCGCGTGCATCGAGGGGATGTCGTCCTCGACCAGGAACTGGATCGCGCTGTCTTCCAGCGGCAGGCGCGAGTAGACATGCATGCCGTACAGGTTGTCGAGCGGGCACTTCATCGAATAGCGGTACTCGTCCTCGAGCACGTCCAGCCTTTCCTGCCACCAGGCGTCGGTTTCCAGCGTCACGAACACATGGGGATTGTGCTCGCGGATCAGGGCGACCAGGCCATCGGTATTCCGGTTCGGGGTGAGCACGTTCGCGGTCAGGATACGGATGCGCTCGGTAACGTCGCTGACGACGGCCGACTTGACCTCGTTCGGGTAGACCCTGAGGTAGGGAACGATCCACCATGCCTGATACAACAGGCAACACGTGGTAATCACGACGAGCAGGCAGGAGACCTGGTCGTCCAGGTCGAGCAGGAAGGACTCGGCGACCAGCACGCCGAGCGCGAGGATGGCGATCTGCAGGCGCGGAAAGTCGAGGTCGCGGACCCACCATTCCGTATGCTTCGACAGCGGCAGCAGGGTCGCCACCAGGATGAGCGCGACAAGCGCTGAAATCACGGCAAACTGCATGATATGGCAAACCCCAAGGAATGTTCAAAATCATCGCAAAACGACAATGCGTGCAGTATGCCATTCTCATGAGGAACCGGTCTGTACGCTGGCGCTCTTCCGTGCGGCGCCCATCCGCCCGCTTGCGCGATACTGGGCATTCAACCAACAACGCGGCCGTTGCGCCTGCCAGCCATGCCCCAGCACGCCATGCCCGGAAGGGCTATGCCCTTCCTGATTTTTTCCCGTAGCGGATTCGACGACGTCCTTGCCCGCATCGACGGCGGCGGCGCGGTGCTGTACCTGAATCCCGGCGTGGCGCTGGGCGCCGACATCGCCCCCTTGCGCGAGCGCGGCGTCGCCCTCCACATCCTGCCGCGCCTCTACGACCCCCAGGTGCCGGGCGACCTGGAAGAAGCCGCGCGTGCGACCGGGCGCGAACGCGCCGGGCTGTGGATCGAGCATGGCGCCGCCGTGCCGCAAGCCGAGGCGGCGAGCACTGAAACGGCGCGCACCGAAGCGTCCCCTGCCCTGATGGAGGAGGCGCCCGCCCTGCACCGGCGCCTGGCGCGTACCGCCGGCCAGTTCGCCAGCGGCGCCCTGCGCCGCCTGCGCGACCAGGGCGCCGGGCGCAACCTGATGGTCCTGCCTTACCATGGCTTCGGCAACGCCCACCGCATCTGGATCAAGGGGCGGGTGCTGGACGAATTCAGCTACCGCGAGCAGAGCGAACACGACAGCAGCTGGTCCAACCTGGTGGCCCTGTACCGCCGCCTCGAGTCGGACGAGGTCGCGCAGGCGCGGGTGCTGGCCCACATGGGTGGCCGTACTTATGAAACGGCGACCGACGCCGGCGGCTACTTCGCGTTCGACATCGCGCCGGCGCAGGCGGCCGGTCAAGCGCTCGCAGGCGGCTGGCACACGGTCGAACTGGAACTCCCCGAACACGAGGGGCCGGATGGCGCCCCGGTGCGCGCGACCGCGCAGGTCAACGTACCGTGCGCGTCGGCGCGCTTCGGCATCATCAGCGATATCGACGACACGGTGCTGTGGACCAACGTCACCAACAAATTCAACATGGCGCTGATGCTGGCGCGCAGCAACCACCATACGCGCAAGCCCTTCAAGGGCGTCGCCGCGTTTTACCGGGCCCTGAACGAAGGCGCGGGCGGCAACGAGGACAATCCGCTGTTCTATGTGTCGAGCAGCCCCTGGCACCTGTTCGGCCCGCTGGTCGATTTCCTGCGCGTGCAGGACATCCCGCTCGGCCCGCTGCTGCTGCGCGAGCTGAAGGTGCGCGACCTGCTGTCGTCGAACCACAACCACAAGCTCGACAAGATCGAGCTGATCCTGAACTTCTACCCGGACATGCAATTCGTCCTGATCGGCGACAGCGGCGAACAGGACCCCGAGATCTACACCGAGATCGTGCGGCGCCACCCGACCTCGGTGCGCATGATCTACATCCGCAACGTCAACCCCGACCCGGCCCGCATCGACGCGCTGGACCGCCTGATCGAAGAGGTCAGCAGCACCGGCACCCAGCTGATCCTGTGCCCCGACAGCGTCTTCGCCGCCTCGCACGCGGCGGCCGAAGGCCTGATCCGGGTCGACCGGCTCGGGATGGTGCGCTCGGACAAGCGCGAAGACGACAGCGCGCCGGCGCCGGCGTGAACGTGCCGGCTTTGGCCCCCGCTATCGCGCCGCCTGTCGTCCTTCGTTTTCGCGCCCCGCTTCGCGCCCCGCATCGCGCCCGATCAGCATCAGCGCCACCAGACTGAGCAGCGAGGCGGCCGACAGGTAATAGCCGACATAATTCAGCCCGTAGTTCGTCGCCAGCGCGGTCGCGACGTACGGCGCGAGCGAAGCGCCGAGGATGCCCGCGAGGTTGAAGGTGAGCGACGAGCCGGTGTAGCGCACCTCGGCCGGGAACAGTTCGGCCAGCAGCGTGCCGAGCGGACCGTAGGTGAGGCCGGTCAGGGAGAGGCCGAGCACCATGAACAGGCCCACCAGCAGCACACTGCCCGACCCGAACAGCGGTCCGTAGGCAAGGCCGAACAGGGTGATGGCGACGGTGACCGCGATCATCGCCGCGCGCCGCCCGAAGCGGTCGGCGATCAGGGCCGAGGGCGGGATCAGGAGGCCGAAGAAGATCACCGCGCCCAGCTGCATCACCAGGAACTCGGTGCGCGAATAGCCCAGCGCGGTGGTGCCCCAGCTCAGTGCGAACACCGTCATCAGGTAGAACACGACGAAGGTCGAGGTGGCCAACAGCGTGCCCAGCACGAGCGCGCGGCCGTGCTCGCGCAGCACGGTCACCACCGGCACCTTCACGCGCTCGCCCTTGTCGAGCACGGCCTGGAAGTCCGGCGTTTCGGTGATTTTCAAACGCACGTACAGGCCGACGGCGACCAGCAGCGCGCTGGACAGGAAGGGGATGCGCCAGCCCCAGCTGAAGAACTCGGCTTCATCGAGGGTTTGCGTCAGCAGCAGGAACACGCCGCCCGACAGGAAGAAGCCGATCGGCGCGCCCAGCTGCGGGAACATGCCGTACCAGGCGCGCTTGCCCGGCGGCGCGTTCTCGGTGGCGAGCAGCACCGCCCCGCCCCACTCGCCGCCCAATCCAAGGCCCTGGCCGAACCGGCACAGGGCGAGCAACAGCGGCGCCAGCGTGCCGATCGACGCGTAGGTCGGCAGCATGCCGATCAGGATGGTCGAGATGCCCATCGTCAGGAGCGCCGCCACCAGCGTGGCTTTCCTGCCGATGCGGTCGCCGAAGTGGCCGAACAGGGCCGAGCCGACCGGCCGCGCAAAGAAGGCGATGGCGAAGGTCGCGAACGATTGCAGCATGGCCGCGGACGGGTCGCTCGCCGGGAAGAACAGCTTCGGGAACACCAGCACGGCGGCGGTGGCGTAGATATAAAAGTCGAAGAATTCGATCGTGGTGCCGATCAGGCTTGCGAACAGGACCGTGCGCGTGCGGTTCGCAGGCGCAGCCACGGGTAGCGCCCCGGGCGCGGGCCTCGGCGCCGTCATGCGTCGGGAGCGCCGTTGGCGCTGCCTGCGCCGTCGATATCGTCGACACCGGCCAGCGCTTCGCGCACTTCGTGCGGATTGTCGGGACGCGTCACGCGCGCCACTTCCAGGCCATCCTTCAGGAAGACCACGGTCGGCCACAGCTTGATGCGGAACGAACGCCCGAGCGGGCGGCCGGGGCCGTCTTCGACCTTGATATGCCGCGCCTCCGGGTAGTCCTTCAAGGCCGCCTCGATGACGGGCTCGCCGGCCCGGCACCAGCCGCACCAGTTGGTGCCGAAGTCGAGGGCAACGAGACCCGGCAGTGCGTCGATCGCGCCGCGTTCGGGCTGGGTGGTTTCGTAGGTCATGCGTCTCGCTCCTCAATGGTGCCGCTCAGTGCTAATACGGCAAGGTTACCTGAAACACCGCCGGGTCGCCAGCACCGGCCGCCGGGCGCGCACCTGGCCAGAAATGCGCGCCCAAGGTGAAATACTTAACGGACGAGCTTTGCCGCCGCTGGCATATTTGTACCAAACTCGTCAACAGGAGCTGATCATGGCTGATAATCTGCAAAATGCCGGTGCACAGGACCGTTCCCGGATCAACGTCAACGAAGAGTACGAAGTGCGCCACTGGACCGAAGCGCTGGGCGTGACCCGTGAACAACTGGAAAAAGCGGTATCCGAGGTCGGCGTATCGGCAAACGCCGTGCGCGAGCACCTGAAGAAGCGCTAAGCGTTTCCTGCATGGGCGGACGCGCCCCGCGTCCGCGTTTCGTCAGACTTCGAACGACTGAGGGGCCGCGGCCCCTCGGCGCTCGTGTTCACGCCGCGCCTGGCGACGCCCTGGCGGCGGCCCGGTTCGCCATCATTCCCGCGCGCCCTTGCGCCGCCCTTCCGTGAGAGGAGCCGAACGTGGATTTCCGCGCCTTTGTCGCATCCCTGGACATCACACTGCCCAACGCCCTGTTCGCCCTGGCATTGGCGGTATTCAGCTTCGTCGCCATCCATGGCCTGGTGGCCTTTTTCCGGCGTCGCCTCGACCGGCTGAGCGACGAAAACGCACACCGCCCGGTCGCCGAAGTGCTGCACAAGACGCTGGCGCGCACCAGCAACCTGGTGGTCCTGCTCACCGCCATCCTGATCGGCCTGTCCGCGCTCGACCTGCCGGCGCCGTGGAATGCGCGCGTCAGCCACCTGTGGTTCCTGACCCTCGGCCTGCAGCTGGCCATCTACCTGCACAGCGCGATCAAGGTCACGGCGCGCCGCTATTTCCGCAGCCACGAGCACGGCACGACCGACGCCCAGGTGACGATCGCGCATACCCTCATCATCTGGGTGCTGCAGACGAGCGTCTGGGTGATCTTCGCCCTGGCCCTGCTGGCCAACCTCGGCATCAACATCTCGACCTTCGTCGCCAGCCTCGGCATCGGCGGCATCGCCATCGCCCTGGCCGTGCAGAACGTCCTGGGCGACCTGTTCGCCTCGCTGTCGATCGCGATCGACAAGCCCTTCGAAGTGGGCGACTTCATCTCGACCAGCGATACCTCGGGCACGGTCGAGAAGGTCGGCCTGAAGACGACGCGCCTGCGCGCCTCGAGCGGCGAGCAGATCATCGTCTCGAACGCGGAGCTGCTGAAGGACACGGTATCGAACTTCAAGCGCATGGTGACCCGCCGCATCGTCTTCAACCTGCGCGCGCATCCGGACACGCCGCCCGCGGCGGCGTCCAGGGTGCCCACCGCGGTGGCGGAATTCATCGGCCGCCACGAGAAGGT
>JAQGLR010000038.1 GCA_028292765.1 Massilia sp.
CGGCTGCGCGGCTCCCGTGAGCAAGGCTTCGCGCGCGATGTGGGCGTCCAGCCAGGCGCGGTCGCCAGAGGGCGGGATGACGGCGGTGCGCACGGCGGCGAGCGCGCCGCGCTCGAACACGGCCAGCGTCAGGACCGCGCCGGCCACCTGCGCGAACCAGGCGTTCGGGCGGCGCAGCTTGCGCCAGCCGTTCAGGGCCGCCACGAATTGCGGCACCACCTCGACCAGGTGGAAGCTGTGTTCGAGGGCGCTTTGTCGCAAGGTGGCCAGCAAGGGCGCGGGCAGCGCGGCCGCCAGGAAGGGACGGTCGGCATCCCAGTCGGCGCTGATCTGCCAGCCGGCGGCGGGCGCGCCGAACAGCGACTGGAAGCGCAACGCGGCGCCGGCTTCCAGGTCGGCCATGCGGCTTGCGCCCTGCGGCGGCGTGACTTGCCAGATGCGGGCCAGTTCGTCGGCCAGCACGACCGTGACCGAACGCCCGGCGGCCGGCACCTCGGCCAGCAGCCGGGCCAGGCCCTTGCCCAGGGCCGCCGCGCCTTCGGCGGGATCGAAGCGGGCTTCGGCCAGGAGGCTGCGCCTGGGCTGGAAACCGCCGCTGGCCTGGACCAGGGCCAGGCTGTCGGCGGCCACGCCGATGCGCAGCGTTCGTGTGAAACGGTCAAGCATGCAGGGTCACCCGTTTGATTTCGTCGAGGGTGGTGGCGCCGCGCCGCACCAGGTCGAGCGCGGCCAGGCGCAGGCTGCGGGTGCCGTTCGCGTGGGCCGCGGCCTTGATCTGGCGGATCGGGCGCTTGTCGACGATCAGCTCGCGGATCTCGTCGTTCAGGGTCAGGATCTCGGCGATCGAACGGCGGCCCTTGTAGCCGGTGCCGCGGCAGTCGCCGCAGCCCTTGCCGCGCATGAAGACGTAGTCGCCCACTTCGTCGCGCTCGAGGTGCACGCCGGCCAGTTCGGCGTCCGTCGGTTCGTATTGCGCCGCGCAGTGCGGGCAGTTGGTGCGGATCAGGCGCTGGGCCCAGATGCCGTTCAGGGCGGAGACGAAGGCATACGGGTCGATACCCATGTGGGTGAAGCGCCCAAAAACGTCGAACACGTTATTCGCGTGCACGGTGGTGAGGACCAGGTGGCCGGTCAGCGCCGACTGCACGGCGATTTCGGCCGTCTCGCGGTCGCGGATCTCGCCGACCATGATTTTATCCGGGTCGTGGCGCAGGATCGAGCGCAGGCCCTTGGCAAAGGTCAGGCCCTTCTTTTCGTTGACCGGAATTTGCAGGATGCCCGGCAACTGGTATTCGACCGGGTCTTCGATCGTGATGATCTTTTCGCGCCCGTTGTGGATTTCCGTCAGCGCCGCATACAGGGTGGTGGTCTTGCCCGAGCCGGTCGGGCCGGTCACCAGCAGCATGCCATAGGCTTCCTGCGCCAGCGTGCGCAAGGTCACCAGCGAGGGCGCGTCGAAACCCAGGGCCTCGAGCGTGAGTGCGCCATAGGCTTCGATCATGGCGCGCTTGTCGAGGATACGGATCACCGCGTCCTCGCCGTGGATGCTCGGCATGATCGACACCCGCAGGTCGATTTCGCGCCCGCCCGCCTCGACCCGGAAGCTGCCGTCCTGCGGCACGCGGCGCTCGGCGATGTCGAGTTCGGCGAGCACCTTCAGGCGCGAAATGATCTGTTCGGCCGTCTCGATGCCCCCGACCGAGGTCGCGTGATCGAGCACGCCGTCGATGCGGTATTTCACGGCCAGGCCGCCGGCGGTGCTTTCCAGGTGGATGTCGGAGGCGCCGGCTTTCAGCGCATCGTACAGGGTCGAGTTGACCAGCTTGACGGCGGGACTGGCCCCTTCCGAGACCGAGGCGAACGACAGCACGGCGGCGGTCTTGCCGTCGCGCCGGCCTTCGCCCGCGCCGGGCGCGAGCGTATCGACCGCGCGCGCCGATTCCTCCTGCTTCGACAGGTAGGCCTGGATGTCCGACTGCAGCGCCAGGCGCATGTGCAGGGGCGCCGCGGCGCTGGCGCGGGCCTGGGTCGACAGCCAGGTCTGCAGGTCGAGGTCGAACGGATCGGCGATCACGCCGGCCAGGGCGCCGTCGGCGCCGCGCAGCAGCACGCAGTGGCGCGCCAGCGCCTGCGCCAGCGGCAGCAGGTCGAAAGCCGGCGCATGGCTCAGCATCTCGGCCGTTTCCATCACCGACAGGCCGAACGGCTGGGCCAGCGCGCGCACGATCTGGCGCGGATCGAGGCCGCTGGCCGCTTCCAACTCGGCTACCAGCGGACGTTGCGAGGCGCGGCTGGCGGCGCGTGCGCGCACCAGCAGTGCCGCATCGAATGAGCCATCAATCAGGGGGGCGTTCACGACATGTCTCCGGCCAGGTCAAAAATGGGCATGTAGAGCAGCACCACGATGGCGCCCACGACCAGGCCGATCGCGGCCATCAGGAGCGGCTCGAAGGTGCGCGTGAAGCGGTCGATCCAGCGGCTGATCTCGCCGTCGTAGAAAGCGGCGGACTGGGTCAGCATCGGCCCCATGTCGCCGGTGCGCTCGCCGACGCGCAGCATGCGCAGCGAAATCGGGGTGGTCAGGCCGTGGGCCTCGAACGCGGTCGAGAGCGGCTGGCCCGCTTCGATCGCGGCGCGCGCCGCGGCCAGGCGCGCGCGCACCGCCGGCGACACCATGCCCTGCACGGTGTCGAGCGCCTGCACGATGACGATGCCGCCTTCGGTCAGCATGCCGAGCGTCAGGTACAGCCGCGAGAGTTCATAGATGCGCACGCGCTCGCCGATGCCCGGCAGGCGCTGGACCAGGCGCGCGAGGGCGCCGCTCCTGGACAGGTGGCGCAGGCCCAGCACGGCGGCGGCCAGCACGGCGGCCGCGCCGATGGCCAGCAGGGTCCCATGGCTGGCGGCGAACTGGCCCCAGCCGAGCAGCATCTTCGACATCCACGGCAGGTCGCGCCCGGCGCCCTGGTAGACCTCGGCAAAGCGCGGCACCACGTAGCCGATCAGGAAAGCGCTGACGCCGCCGCCGACCATCAGCAGGATGGCCGGGTAGATCGCGGCACTGACCAGTTTGGCGCGCACGACGTCGATGCGCTGCTGGTAGTCGATGAAACGGGAGAGCGAACGCGGCAGGTCGCTGGTGCCTTCGGCGGCGCGCACGATGCCGACATACAGCGGCGGGAACAAATCGGGCTGCTCGGCCAGCACTTTCGAGAAGCGCTTGCCTTCGCGCAGCCCCCCGAGCAGGCGCTCGAGGACGCCGCGCGTGCCCGGATTGGTCTCCTTTTCCAGCAGCGCCTCGAGCCCTTCGACGATGCCGAGGCCCGCCGACAGCAGCGCCAGCAATTCCTGGCTGAACAGCACCAGCGACAGGTGGCGGCTGCTTTTGCGGCGGCCCAGTCCCCGCGCGACCGGTTCGACCGCACTGATGTACAGGCCGCGCGCTTCGAGCTGGCGGCGCGCGTCGGCCTCGTCGGGCGCGTCGACGACCTGGCTGGCGATCGACATGTCGGGCGCAAGGGTACGGACAACAAACTGCATGGAAACCGCTTTCGGTGGGGGGCTCGGGTAGTACTAAGAGCTGATTACTACGAGCCGACGCTACTGCGAGCTGACGTCGGCGTCTTCGCCGGCGCCGCCCGGCTGGCCGTCGCGGCCGGTAGAGACGATCTCGTATTCACCCTTGGTGCCCGGCGAACGGTACAGGTAAGGGTGGCCCCATGGATCTTGCGGAATGCCTTTTTTCAGGTAGGGGCCGTTCCACTTCGGCGCCACCGCCGGCGGCGCGCTCATCAGGGCGCCCAGGCCCTCCTCGCTGGTCGGATAGCGGCCGATGTCGAGACGGTAGGTGTCGAGCGATTTTTCGAACGCTTCGATCTGGGCGCGGGCGATGGTCACCTGCGACTTGCCCAGCTGGCTGAAGTATTTCGGGCCGACATAGGCGGCCAGCAAACCGATGATGACGATGACAACCAATAACTCGAGCAGCGTGAAGCCGCCGTCATGCCGGCGCAGGGCCCGGCCTTGTTTCATTGCTGCACACATCCGAATGACTCCCCGATTGCTCTACGAATAAAACTGCACCGCCCTTGCCATGCCCCTCGGTGTACGTGACTTGCTGTCCGACACGTTCAAGATTCGGCGTGCAAGGCTACCACGCTGCTATCTCTTGCGACAACTTTTCTTTGCTGCGGCGCGGCGCCGCGAAACGGCAACGTCGGCCGCCGCGTCGGCGGGCCTCCCGGTCGATTTCCGCAGAGCATTCTTTATGCTACCAACCATGCATATTAGTCATTTTAGCTAATGACATACCGCAAGTATGTAGCAGATTTTGAACAAACTCGCGTTGAATCTGGCCCCAGTGTTTTACTAGGAGAAACGGAATTTCCTCTGGAAAAGTGACTAAAAAATTGTATTTTCCACGTTACAATTTTTTACAGGAATATTATTTCGTTTGCTATATTCGAAGGCAACCCGACAGGAAACATTGCGGGTAAAAAATAGCAGTAAGCGCACAGTACCAAATCATTGTCATATAAAACTTAACGATAAAGGTAGACCGACTGATGACTCGCCTAATTACCCCTGCTGTGCACACCAACGCTACGGGTGTCCTGAAAAAACTGCTGTGCGCTTCCCTGATTGGTGCCCTCGGCGCCGTGGCCGCCCCGGCAAGTGCCGCCGTGGTGACCTTTGACTCCGTCCAGAACATCGTCACCCCGCAACTGAATGCCGGCGACACCGTCTACAACACCGGCGACGCC
The DNA here is from genome assembly GCA_028292765.1 of Massilia sp. Classification (GTDB taxonomy): domain Bacteria; phylum Pseudomonadota; class Gammaproteobacteria; order Burkholderiales; family Burkholderiaceae_D; genus Telluria. The sequence continues at coordinate 4,764 of JAQGLR010000038.1, forward strand.
TTTACCGAAGCCGGCTTTACCCTGCGCGTCGCGAATAGTGCCTCTGCCGACGCGGACGAGGTCGGCCTGGTCGGCGCGCTGGTCGACTCCAGCAACGCCTTCGCCTGTGTCATCACCGCCTGCCCGGTGGGCGACGGCAGCACGTATTTTGCCGGCCTGAACGACGGCATGCTGAACGTCTCCGTCAACGTCGGCGCAGGCTTCCGCGTCGGCGGCCTGAGCTACGCCTTCCTGGCGCCGGCCGCCGGCTTGTCGAACGCCAGCTACGGCCAACTGGTCCTGACCGGCACCACCCGCACCGGCGGCACGATCAGCGTGGCGAGCGCCTTCCCGGGCCAGAACGCCGCCGGCAGGTTCACCTTCGACCAGTTCCTGGTCGATCGGGCATTCGGCGGCACCACGCTGACCGGCCTGTCGATCAATGCCTGCCTGTACGACGGCGCCGGCGGCTGCACCAGCGCCCGCGACGTCACCATGAACCAGGCCCAGTTCGCGCTCGACAACCTGGACCTGGCCGTGATCCCGGAGCCAACCTCGATTGCCCTGATGCTGCTCGGCCTGGCCGGTCTGGGCGCCGTGTCGCGCCGCCGCAAATAACAGCGCGCACGCTGCCTCCTCATACAGAACAAGGATTTGAATAAATGAACCTGCGTCCCGTCTCTTTTGCCGTGCTCACGCTGCTGTCCAGCCTGGCACTGAATGCTTCCGCCCAGGAAGTGCGCCGCTCCTACATCGTGCAACTGGCCGACAAGCCAGTCGCTTCCTACACCGGCGGCGTCGCCGGCCTGCAGGCCACCAAGCCGGCCGCCGGCCAGCGCCTCGACGTGTCGGCAGCCGACGTGCAAGCCTACATCGGCTACCTGGAGCAAAAACAGAACAACGTCCTGTCGACCGTCGGCACGGCCCAGCTGACCCACAAGTACAAGGTGGTGTTCAACGGCTTCGCCGCCCTGCTGACCGACGCCGAAGTCAAGGCCCTGAAAGGTGATCCAGCGGTCGCCGCCATTACGGCCGACGAAGAGCGCCAGCTCGACACCAACTATACCCCGAGTTTCCTCGGCCTCGACAAACCGACGGAAGGCCTGTGGAACCAGCAGCCTGGCGGCAAGGAAAAAGCCGGCGACGGCGTCATCATCGGTATCGTCGACGGCGGTATCTGGCCAGAGAACAAGGCATTCGCCGACCGCGTCGACGCCAACGGCGCACCGACCTTCGACGCCGACGGCACCCAGGTCTACGGCGCAGCACCAGCCGGCTGGCAAGGCGCCTGCGAAACCGGCGAAGGCTTTACCGCCGAGCATTGCAACAACAAGCTGATCGGCGCACGCTTCTTCAACCGGACGTTCAAGCTGAGCGGCCGTACCCAGCACTGGTCCGACTTCACCTCGCCACGCGACTCGGTCGACGGCCCGAGCGGCCACGGCGGCCACGGCACGCACACCGCCAGCACCGCCGGCGGCAATGGCGGCGTGCCAGCGACCATGAACGGCCTGCCGATGGGCAAAGTCAGCGGCATCGCCCCGCATGCGCGCATCGCCGCCTACAAGGTCTGCTGGACCTTCATCGACCCGACCAACCCGGACGGCAGCGGCACCCGCAACAGCTGCTACACCTCCGACAGCGTGGCCGCGATCGACCGGGCAGTCATGGATGGCGTCAACGTCATCAACTACTCGATCAGCGGCTCGCAGACCAGCGTCGCCGACGCGGTCGAACTGGCCTTCTTCGGCGCGGCCGACGCCAACGTGTTCGTCGCCGCCTCGGCCGGCAATTCCGGCCCGGCCAATACCGTGGCCCACCTGAGCCCATGGATCACCACCGTCGGCGCATCGACCCACAACCGCCTGAACGGCGCCACCGCCACCACCGGCGCAGGCATCAGCTATATCGGCGCCTCGCTGAACACCACCGCACTGCCGCTGACACCGGCCATTTCGGCGCGCGACGCCGGCCTGGTCCCGTACGACACCCTGAGCGCCGCGGACAAGGACGCGCGCCGCCTGTGCTACACGGCAGCCGACCGTGGTGCCTTCGGTGGCGGCGCCGCCTCCGCAATTGACGCCAGCCTGGTCAACGGCAAGATTGTCCTGTGCGAGCGCGGCAACAGCGCGCGCGTCGACAAGAGCCGCGCAGTCGCCGAAGCAGGCGGCGTCGGCATGGTGCTGATCGACACCGGCAACGCCCTGGTAGCGGAAGTGCACGCAGTTCCTACCGTCCACCTCAGCCTGGCCGACGGCACCGCCCTGCGCACCTATGTGCAGGCCAACCCTGGCGCGGCGACCGTCGCGATCTCCACCTGGAGCCCGCAGATCGGCAGCGCCCCTGCCCCTGTGATGGCGAGCTTCTCGTCGCGCGGCCCGAACCGCGGCTACAACAACATCCTCAAGCCGGACCTGACCGCGCCGGGCGTCGACGTCATCGCCGGCGTCACCCCGGTCCAGACCCAGGCCGAGCGCAACGCGATCGCCGACGGTTCGCTGGTGCCGGGATCGGCCTGGGCGTCCTACCAGGGCACGTCGATGTCGAGCCCGCACGTAGCCGGCCTCGCCGCCCTGCTCAAGCAGCTGCACCCGACTTGGTCGCCAGCGGCCATCAAGTCGGCCCTGATGACCACCGCCGCCACCACTTTCAACGATGGCCAGCCGGGCGCCGCCAACGGCCGCCTGCCATGGGCCCAGGGCGCCGGCCACGTGGTGCCGAACAAGGCCACCGACCCGGGCCTGGTGTACGACGCCAACACCACCGACTACCTGCGCTACATGTGCGGCGTGGGCGGCATCGTGGGCGCGGCGACCTGCCGAGCCACCGGCGCCATCCCGGCCTACAACCTGAACCTGGCATCGCTGACCGCCGGCAACGTGCTGGGCAAGCTGACCATGACGCGCACCGTCACCAACGTCAGCGACAAGGCGTCGACCTACAGCGCCACTGCGTCGCTGCCGGGCTTCACGGTCGCCGTCTCCCCTGCCACCCTGAACCTGGCGGCGGGCGCCAAGGGCACCTTCAGTGTCTCCCTGACGCGCTCCACCGCGCCGATGGACCAGTACTCCTTCGGCGCACTGGAATGGCGTGACGGCACGCACGTGGTCCGCAGCCCGCTGACCGCACGTCCGTCGGCCTTCGTCGCGCCAAGCGTGCTGCACAGCGAGCAAGTGAGCGGCAACGCCGTGTTCACCGTCGGCGCCGGTTTCAGCGGCAAGCTCGGCGCGAACAAGGGCGGCCTGAAGCCGGCTACCCTGAACGAGCAGACCGTGGGCCGTACCCTGGCAGCCGATGGCGGCGTACTGGAATGCAAGAACGGCGGCTCCACCGGCGTGACGGCAACCAGCTTCACCATCCCTGCCAACACGATGGTGGCCAAGTTCTCGCTGCGCGACATCGACACCAGCGGCTTCAAGGCCGGCCAGCCTGACGACCTCGACCTGATCATGTTCAATTCGGCCGGCGTGCAAGTCGGTTACAGCGGCGCCGCCACCTCGAACGAGGTGATCACCCTGATGGCGCCGGCTGCAGGCACCTACCGGGTCTGCGTGGCCGGCTACGCCCCTGCCGGCGGCAGCGCGAGCTACACCCTGGCATCGTGGATCGTCGCCAACGGTGACGTCGGCGGCAACCTGAAGGTCGCCCTGCCAAGCAGCGTGTTCGTCGGCGGCACCGCCTCGGCAGCGGCCAGCTGGTCCGGCCTGACCGCAGGCCAGCGCTACCTGGGTGCGATCCAGTACCTGATGGGCACCACGCCACTGTCGACGACCCTGCTGGAAGTCGACGCCACCAACCCGGTCCCGCTGCCGGGCGCGACCACCAAGCTGGCTCCAGCTGTGGCGCGCGCAACTGCGATGGCGCACTGAGCAGAAGTAAAGCAGTAGAGAAGTAAAAAACGCTGCGTGCTTCTGGCACGCAGCGTTTTTTTTATTCCCTTTCCTCCACGGAAGCGCCGGAAGCTGCAAGCGCACCCCGGTGCCCTAGCTTGCCGGTACTGGGCCGGTCCCCAGCTGGCAGGTGCCGGCGCGGCATACCGCGCCCGGATCGGCAATGAAGAGGCAATTCGACATCATCCCCGAGGCCTGGTTCTGCGCCTCGCGTTCGCCCTTGTAGCGTTCGGCCAGCGCCTTCAGCGCCGGCTCGGACAGGTTGGCGGTCGAATACGGCAGGTAGGCTTCGGGTCCGCCGCAGGCGCGCGCCCCGACGGCCAGGGTGCGGCACTGGGACGGTCCGGTGCAGGCGGCGCTGCCGATCATTGCGCGGATCTGTTCGAGTGTGCTGCCCGCGGCGGCGCCAGCCGTGGAGGAAGGCGCAGGTGCGGCCTTGGTGGCAGGCGGCGCCGGTTGCCGCTCGGGCGGCGCTCCAGCATTGGTGGTGCAAGCGGTGCAGGCCATGATCAGGGAAAGAAGGAGTGTTCGCATGGCACAGATCATCGCCCGTGCTCCGGAATGGGTCAAGAACGATTCGTTTCAAGACCGGCAAGCCCGCGGCAAGGATCGGCAGCCCGAATCGGCAAGCCGCCCGCAGCGCGTCCCCGGATGACCCGTCGCGGTTTCGCCACGCCGGGCAATCGCGTCGCATGCGGCGGTACCGATCTCCCGGCAGATGCCACGCGCCGGAGCGCTGCACTGGCGGGCAACGGCGGCCCTGCGACGGCCTCGATGAAGACCGCGCAGGCCGTGATGCCGGCTTCAGGCCAGCAACCGCTGCCCGACTGCCACCCTGAAGGGTGCGCCGGATTGCGTATCATCGACGGCAATGCCGAAGCCTACCGCATCGATGCCATGCGCCGCGCGGAACAGGGCAGCTGACCTTCCTCCCTGCCGGGACCATCATGCTGTGGCCGCCGGAATACGGACTATAAAAAAAGGCGCAACCGGCTGACGCCGGATGTGCCTTTTTGCTTTCCCAGCTGACTGGGACCGAAGCGCTTAGCCCCTGCGGCGCGCGCGCAGGGTCGAGCCCATCAAGGCCAGGCCCAGGGCCAGCGAAGCCAGCGTTGCCGGTTCCGGCACTTCGCTGACAATGGCCAGCCCGGCGTCCGCGAACACCAGGTCGGGCTGGCCCGGCGTCAGTTCGATCGCCACCAGGGTGCCGATCTCGCCCAGGTAGTGGCCCAGCGTGTCGCTGTACAAGCCGACACTGAATCCAACCGGATCGCCGGCCTGGCCGACGTCGAAGCGCAGGTCGAAGCCGAAGGTCTGTCCCAGGTTCAGCGTCTGCGCGAACCAGCTGAAGTCGCGCGGCCCGAGCAGGACGCCGGTGGCGATGCTGCCGCTGGCGTTGATGAGCTCGCTCTCGCTGCCGAAGTCACCCGTGAAATTGCTCAGGAAGGCCGTGGCATCGGGCGACGATTCGTAGCCGAACAAAGTAAAGTCGATCGTGCCGGTACCGGTGTAGCCTGCGGTATCGATCGTCACATGGTAGGTCGGACCGGCCAGGGCGGCGCCCGCGCCGGTGACCAGCATCAGCGCCAGCAGCGCACGGGTGAACAGGTTTTTCAGGTTGAACATGGGTCAAGTCCTCAGAAAGTGCCGCTGAACAGCTTCGGGGTGTAGCCGATGCTGGTTTTCGATGGGTTGGTAAAGGTCGTCGTGACGGTGACCGAGGCGCCGGCCGCCAGCGAGGAAGCCGGCAGCGTCAGGTAAGGCGCACCGCCCTGCTCGCCGCTCTTGCCGTCGAGCGTGACGCCACTCGACAGGCCTTGCAGCACCAGGTGCTGCGGACCGTTCAGCGCCGCGCCGCTGGTGTTGGTGATCTTCACGGTCGCGCTGTACTTGCCGGTGAGGCGCTTGAGCATCAGGGCCGAACGCACGATCGCGGTCGAGGCGGTGGCATCGACGAAGGTCGGCGCCAGGTTCAGGCTGACGATCACCAGGTCGTGGTCCGAGGCGCGGAAGGCGTCGGCGACGTACGGGTCTTGCGCGGTGTCGCCGAGGTTGTAGTCGATCGTTTCCGGCTCGTCGGCATTGTTATGCCACTCCATCACGCCGGCCACCTGCGGCGACAGGGTGGAACTTGCCAGCGCGTGGTCGAGGTAACCGCTTTCGCCGGCGAACACGTACGAATACGGAATGCCGTGCGGACGCACGAAGCGCTCGATCTCGTTGACGTAACCGTCCGCGTTCAGCAGGCGGATCGGGTCTTCCATGCCATACGCGTTCATGTCGCCCACGACCAGCACGTCCGGGTCATTCGCGGCGACCACCACCTGCGGCAGGAAGTAGTCGCGCAGGCGTGCGGCCTGCTCCACGCGGCTGGCGTTCCAGCAGCCCTGGCCGTCGCCGCTGTCGGCGTCGCCGCCGCTCGAACCGCCGCAGCCGCCCTTCGACTTCAGGTGGTTGACGACGAGCGAGAACTTGCCGCCGTTGGCCGCCTTGAAGGCCTGGGCGATCGGCGCGCGGTTGTTGATGTTGTCGCCGTCCGACAGCGCGGCGCCCACCAGGCTCACCGACTTCGGCTTGTAGATCATCGCCACGCGGATCGCGTCGGTGCCGGTCGCGGCCGGCTTCGGCACGACGGCATAGGTGCCGGCGCCCATCTTCGCATTGAGCTGCTCGACGAGGTAGGACACGGCGATGTCGCCATTGTTCTGGATCTCCATCAGGCCCACGACATCGGCATTCGCCGTCGACAGCGAGGCGACGATCTTGTTGCGCTGGCGCACGAATTCGGCCATGTTGTCGGCGCCGCGGCAGTTCGACGCGCGCGTGGTGCTGCCGATGGTGCAGCCCTTGCCGGTGCCGCCCCAGGCGTCGCCGCCGTTGGTGAAGGTGGTGAAGAAGTTCAGCACGTTGGCGCTGGCTACCTTGACGTTGCCCGGCATGCTTGGCGGCAGCAGCAGGCGCACGTTGGTGCGCGAGAAGGTCGGCGCCACGGTCGGCTGCAGCTTGAAGGCCGCGCCGCCACCGCCCATCGCGCCGAAGTCGAGCACGCCCGTCAGGTCGGTGGCGGTGTCGCCGGCGCGCACGGTGCCGTCCTCGAACAGGTAGGGAATGGTCGCCGGCGCGGTAAAGATGCCGTCGTCCAGCACGACGATATTGGCCGCGTTGGCGGCGGCCAGCGCACGCGCTTCAGGCGAGCCCGGCAGGTAGCGGTTGGTCGGGATTTCGCGGCGGCCGGCGGACAAGGTCAGTTCGCCGCGCCCGCCCAGGTAGCCGTTGCCGTTGACCGTCAGGGGCGTGGTGAAGCGCACCAGCATGCCTTCGAAACGCGCCAGATCGGCGTTCGGCATCTCGACATTGGTCGGGGCGATGGTGATCCCGCTGCCAAGCTTGTTGACCGCGGTCACATTCGTCAATTCGGTGTACGAGCGGGTCGCGCCGCTCGGGCTGTATTCGGTGACGGTGCCGGTCACGCGCACCAGGTCGCCCACCGCCACGCCGGCGCTCGCGCCGAACACGAAGATGCCGTCCGAGGTGGCCGGGTTGTTGTCGCCGTTCGGGTCCTGCAGGAAGTAGCCGCTGCCGACCTTGGCGGTAACGACGCCCTGGGTCGTCTGCACGGTGTTGTTATAGGCGCTTTTCGCATCCGCGCCCTGGATTTGCGGGATGGTCAGCTGGCCGGCGACGCGCACCGCGACATTGCAGCTGGCGCTCTGGCCATCGTTGTTGGCGAAGGTGATCGTGACCGGATAGCTGCCGGCGCCGACGCTGGCGTCGACGCTCAGGGTGGCGCTGGCGTTCGCGCCGGCGGCGGACGCCGCCACGAAATTGCGCAAGGCGATGCCGCTGACGGCGCCCGAGCTCAGTACGGCGCTGTTGACGATGCTGTCGGCGTCGCGTGCCGTCAAGGCGGCGCTCCCGGCGCTGCCCTGCGCGACCTGCAGGTTGGCTGGACAGGTCGTCACGATTGCCTGCGGCACGGGCGCGGGCGGCTCAGGCGGGGTACCGGTGCCCGAGCAGGCGTTGAGCGGCGTGGTCGAACGGCGCGGCAGCGGTGCCGGCGACACGACCGTGAAATCGCTCGAATTGTTGTCGGTATCCGTGCAACCGGCGCCCGCGCGCTGGAGCGCGGTGGTAACCGATGGCGTCGGCGCGCGCGCTGTTTCGAAACTGTTGGCCGTCGGGCCATAGCCAATCATGTCGATCGTCGCCGACGCCTCGGTCGCGGCCGTCATCACGGCCGTCTGGTTGGCCAGGGCTACTTTGGCGGACGTTGCCTGCAGGGCCATGGCCCAGTGGTGGTCGATGGGGCCGATATCGGCACCCGATGTCGCGGCAGTGCCTGCAACCAGGTAATACTGGCCAGGCTGCAAGGTCACGTCCGGCAAGGCATTCGACTGGGTCCAGGTGCCCGTCGCCGACGAATACTGCAGGCTCTTGCCGCCCAACCCGACGGCACCGCTGCCACGATTGAACAATTCGATGAAGTCGCGGTTATAGGTCGACCCGCCGCTGCCACCGCCGGTAAAGACCTGGCTGATGACGAGGTCGGGCGAGGCGGCGAACGCGCTCGTCGACAGTCCGGCCAGCAATGCGGCCAGGATGGTCAGCCGGCCGGCCGGCGTATTCGTCGCAACGTGCATTTTCATGAGCTTCCTAGAGAATGGAGGGCAGAATATTTGTTGTCGGTGCTGATAGGAATTTTATTACCAGAAACAATCTTGCGCCCGAAATTTGACAGGAGAATGACGAAGTGCAAGGCCGTCTCCTCTCGGATGAGGTATGCCGACAACACATTGATTCTGCAAGGAAACTTAAGGCACTGGCGTGCGTGGATTGCCGCGCGATGGGCCTCGGGAGCGGTCCTGATATGGCGCCGCCAGCGGCTCGCCGATGAACAGGCCCTGGGCCGGCCAGGCGACGCTTTTCCAGTAGGCTTCGATGGCGCTGTCGCCGTTCAGGTAATGGCGCAGCAGTACGGAGGGGTTCGGGAACTTCTGCCAATGGTTGCACGGCTCGCTGACGGTGCCGTAGCTGGCGGTGGCGCCGGCCGCCAGCCAGCGCAGGCTGCTCATCTGGGTGGTGCCGAGCAGGTCGCCGCCGTGCGAGGTGAGATGGTCGGCCAGCGCGCCCGGCACGAAGCGCACGGTATCGAGCCCGTCGACCTGCGCCTTGCCGAGCTGGTAGACGAGCACGCCGGAAGCGTTGTGCAGGGCGTCGGCGCGCAGCCGGTGGATCGTCACGCGGCCGCCCGCAGCCTGCCCGGGCCGGGGGAAGAATGGCGCGCGCACGTTGCGCGCCGCATCCAGGGTGTCCAGGTACCAGGCGTGCGCCGCTGGCGTGTGAAAGCCGCTGGCCACGCCGCGGTCGACCAGCGCGCGCGCCGCCTCGACCGACTCGATCGGCAGCAGCATCGACAGGCGCATGCCGTGCTCGAGCAGGGGGCGGCGGCCTGGCGCATTGAAGTAGCTGCTCGGCTGGCCGGCGCGGCAGGTGTCGCGGCACAGCGCGGCATCGTAGCCGAGCGTGTAGGCGCCGGTGATGGCGTTGCAGCCGACCCGGTAGGGCGCCGTCCAGACCATCAGCACGGCCTGCACCTCGGGACCGAGGCGGCTGTCGATGTGCGCCTTCAGCAGGCGGAACCGCACCACGTCGAGCGCGCGCGGCCGCCCCGGAATGCGCACGCGCACGACGTTCGCGGCCGGGATGCCGCGGCGCCGCTGGTAGTACTCGCCGACGGTGACGCTGTCCGGGTCGCCCTCGTTGATGACGACGGCCAGGTGGCGTGCCTCGAGCGGACCATCGGGCGCGCCTGTGCCTGTGCCTGTGCCTGCGCCTGCGCCGGCGGCGCCCGGCAGCGCCAGCGCGAACGCGCAGGCGAAGGCGAACGCAGACGCGAACGGAGGCCGCACGAATGCCGGGAAGCGCGAACGCCGCCGCTGCCGCTGCATCATTGGCCGGCCCTCAGGCCGGGCCGGGTGCCGCTTCGCCCGTGCGCGCCGCGCCGGGCCTG
>JAQGLR010000053.1 GCA_028292765.1 Massilia sp.
TTCGTCGCCACCGATTTCGGCCCCGGGACGATGACCGCCTCGGGTTATCCGCGCCTCGTGAAGGAATGGCAGCGCGGCGCGCCGCTGGCCGATGCCCGCCTCGTGTTCGAGGCAAAGCAGGATGACCTGTCGGCCTCCGCGCACAAGGACATGACGCCCGGCTTCGAGCGCGAGTTCGTCACGCGCCAGGTCGGGTTTTATAGCAGCGAGCTGTTCCTGCGCCGGGGTGGAGACCTGGTCAAGCTACCCAAGCCCGATGATGCCAACGCCTACGCGGTGCGCGACCAGTTGCTGATCGAATTGCGGTCCGACTGGCAGGTGGGCGGGCGCAGCTGGCCGCAGGGCGCGCTGCTGGCGATCGACTTCGAGCGCTTCATGCGCGGCGAGCGCGATGCAGGGCCAGCTTTCGAACTGCTGTTCACGCCGACCGCCACCAGCTCCCTCGACGGCGTGACCGTGGTGCGTGGCGCCATCCTGCTGACGGTGCTCGACAAGGTGAAGAACCGCATCGTCGAACTGCGCCGCGCCAACAACAGCTGGCAGCGCCGCGAAGTGGCTGCCCCCGCCATCGGCACGCTCGGCGTGTCCGCGTTCGACGATATCGACTCAAGCCAGTACTTCCTGACCGTCACCGACTTCCTGACCCCGACCACGCTCTACCTCGGCACGGCGGGCGTCGACACGCGCGAACGCCTGAAGGCGATGCCGGCCTGGTTCGACCCGACACCGTACACCGTGTCCCAGTTCCAGGCACGCTCGAAGGACGGCACGATGGTGCCTTATTTCGTCGTCATGGAGCGCAAGGCGAAGCGCGACGGCAAGAACCCGACGGTCCTGTACGGCTATGGCGGTTTCGAGGTGTCCCTGAAGCCCGCCTACAGCGGCATGATCGGCGCGGGCTGGCTGGAACAGGGCGGCGCCTACGTGCTGGCGAACATCCGTGGCGGCGGCGAGTTCGGGCCGCGCTGGCACCAGGCGGCGCTGAAGGAGAAGCGCCAGAAGGCCTTCGACGATTTCCTGGCGGTGGCGAAAGACCTCATCCGGCGAAAAATCACCAGCCCGCGCCACCTCGGCATCATGGGCGGCAGCAACGGGGGCCTGCTGGTCGGCGCCGCCCTCACCCAGCGCCCGGACCTGTTCAACGCCGTCGTCTGCCAGGTGCCGCTGCTCGACATGCGGCGCTACCACAAGCTGCTGGCCGGCGCCTCGTGGATGGGCGAGTACGGCGACCCGGACGACGCCAGCCAGTGGGACTATATCGGCAAATATTCGCCCTACCAGAACGTTTTCCGGGACAAACACTATCCGCGCGTGCTGTTCACGACCTCGACCCGCGACGACCGCGTGCATCCGGGCCATGCACGCAAGATGGCCGCGCTGATGGGAGAACAGGGCCACGACGTGCTGTACTGGGAAAACCTGGAAGGCGGACACGCCGGTGCGGCCAACAACACGCAGCAGGCGCGCATGTGGGCGCTGACATATTCGTTCCTGCGCCGGCAGCTGAAATGACATTGCCTTGCCCCTCGATATAGACAGGTAGAGAACCCCACATGACGTCATCCTGCAACACCATCACCGTCCGCCCGCTGGCGGGTGACGAGTGGCCGCTGTACCGCGCCTTGCGGCTGCGCTCCCTGGCGGACGCCCCGGCTGCATTCGGCAGCACCCTGGCGGCGGAACAGGACCGCGCCGACGCGGACTGGGCCTGGCGTTTGGGACTGGCCGCGACCTCGGGACGCGACCGTCCGCTGGTGGCCGAACTCGACGGCGCCGCGGCCGGCCTGGCGTGGGCCAAGTTCGATGCCCACGATCCGCAGGTCGTGAACCTGTTCCAGATGTGGGTGGCGCCCGAAGGCCGCGGCCAGGGGGCGGCGGCGGCGCTGCTGGCCGACGCCGTCGCATGGGCGCGCTCGCGCAACGCGCGCACGATGCAGCTGGGCGTGACAGAAGGGAACGATGCGGCGCGCAAGCTCTACGAACGTGCCGGTTTTTGCGCCGTCGGCGTGCCGCAGCCGGTGCGCCCGGGGGATGCGCGGCTTGAGCAGATGATGCGGCTGGCGCTGTAGCGCTTGCAGCGGCGGCCGCTTCGCAGGGTGGACTCCCGGGTCCACCCTGCGCCTTCCTCACCGTGATGTGCGTTGGCGAGCGCAGGATGGTTTCCCACGATTACCTCGATCAGCTCACCAGCCGCGGCTTGAACAAGACCTCGCAAGTCGCCTCGATATCCACATACAAAGCCACCGCCGTTTCGACCCCGATCACCAGCGGCGGCCCGAGCCGCTCGATGACGATGCCGGCGCGGCGCAGCAGGCGTTCCATCCCGGTCGTGGTCACGGTCACGTAACGCTCGATACCGCGTTCGTGCCCATAGTGCAGGATCGCGGTGAATGACTCCATGGTAATTTCCGAAAAGCCGAAATGATCGCTGCCGCCGGTCTCGATCGCAAAACGCGACAGTTCCCAGATGCGTTCGTCGCGGGGAGCCGGCTGCCCGTGCAGCAATTGCGGGAACGAATCCTTCAGCATGTACGGGCCTTCGGTCGGCAACAGGCGCCAGCAGCCCCGCAGGATGCCCTGGCCCGGTTCGCGCATCATCATATAAGTCGGTTCGAGCGCGTCATAGCCGTCGATTTCCATTCCCGACAACACTGGCACTTCCCAGCCGAGTCTGCCCTGGAACACTTTTGCGCGGAGCGTGTGCATTTCCCACAGATCGCGGGACTGGAATTCGCGCCGTGCTGCGATATTGATTTGCAGTGCCATATCGTTCTCCCTGGTGATTGACGCAGGAACATATGCGTTAGGCATAAGACTCATGCAGTTCGGGCAGGAAAGTAACTAGCAAGTTTGCTAGGTGGCTACAAAGTGTCGCAGTGGAATACTAGGTTTTTCACCCGTTCAATCAGGAGACCGGCCATGCCAAACGACTTTATCAGCGAATCCATGCTTTCCCGTCCGGGCCACCACGCCGCCATGCCACTACCCATGCGGGCGCCGCACGTCGACCTGAGGCAGTTCCGCATCAGCAAGCGTGAAAGTCAGGAAAAATTCTGGGGCCGTTTCGGCGTCACCCAGTCAAGCGGCAGCCGTTTCGAGACCGGCTTGGCGATCCCGATGCCGGTGGCGATCCTGTTGAAGCTCTACGTCAACGGAAAGCTCAACGATGGCGATCTGCAGGGGTAAGCAGGCCTAGTGCGATCGCCTTCACCACCGCCTGTTGACGTGTATTGACGCTGAATTTCTGACGCACGTTAGCCAAGTGGAAGTTGACGGTCGCTTCTGAGCAGCGGGTGATCATCGAGATCTCCCAGGACGACTTGCCCGCCATGACCCATTGGAGCATTTCCAGCTCACGCCGGGTCAGGCGCGGCACCGGTTCGCCCCCGCCCTTGTGGGAAAACGCGACCGACGAGGCGAACGCATAGTCTCGCACCAGCGCGAGCGTCCCCATGTTCTGCGCCATTTCACGACTGAATGCCTCACCCGGAGCGGCGTCCGAAGCAAAGCTGAGCACCCCGACTTCTCCGCCCGGGCCGTGAATCGGCAGCGTCGCGCCGGTACGGATCCCATGGCAGCAGGCCTCTTCATACAAGGCGCGGCCTCGTTCGGTAGCAAACGTATTCGGCTGCCAGACAATCGGAAGCGTGCTGGTCAGGCAATGAACGACGGTTGGATCAACATAGGTCAGGTGGTCGGCATCGTAGCGCGCGCGCCACTCCGGCGAGTAATTGCTTTGCAAAAAAGCTTGCTCGAACTGGGCATGGCGCGACTGAACCACGCCATACAGCACCTGATCGTAACCAAGCGAGTTCGCAAGCTTGAACAGCGACTGCCCCCAGGCATCCGCATTCTGGGCCTCCAACAGCTGCACCAGTTGCGCAGTTTCAATCATAGCTTTCGCTCGCCTGGTTTTAAGTAAATTGTGAATGCTATTGCAGGTTGGTCTATCGAGCGTGCATCCTAGCAATTTTAACAATCTACATGAATCTTGAGTCATCTATTTTTGTAGTTATTCCGCAACGGTGACTAAGAATCAGGCAGTCAATCGTGCGCTCAGGAAATCAACTCTCGATTACCCTCCTGCCCTTGCGCGCAAATATTCCCTAGATGCAAGTTCCATTATGGCTGTAGAGCTTGACTTGATCTCGCACAAGAGTATCGTTTCATATTTCCGCTTAACAGTTTCTCCAGCGCGAGACACAAGCTGTGTGCCGCGCCGACCAGAACGCCGTCTTACTTTCCAAAACAAGGATTACACGTCGATGAACACAATGACCGACATGGCCGAACAGCTGGACGTCAAGCTCCTGCTGGCAACGCTGATGGCCCTGAAGAAGGGTGACTTTTCG
>JAQGLR010000054.1 GCA_028292765.1 Massilia sp.
CTTGAGCAGCTGCGAGGGCAGGCCTTCGGGCACAGCAGGCAACTGCACGCGCCCCTGCAGGGAACCAGCCGGCACGGTGAATTCCCCGGCGGGCGTACCGAGCAGGGTCGCCAGCGCGTTGCCGGCCCGCGCGCGCAGGCGCCCGAGCTCGATCAGGTCGGTACTCATCCGGTTGATTTCCGCGCGCTGCTGCAGCACCCGGGTCTGCGGCAGCAGGCCCTGCCCCATCATCGCCTCGTAGGCGGCCAGGATCTCGCGGTTTTTTGCCAGGGACTGTTGCTGCTGCCTGATCTGCTCGTCGAACTGCAGGATCTGGAAATAGGTGGTCGACACGCCGGAGACCAGCGACAGGTAGCCGGCGCGCCAGTCGGCCTCGGTGGCCTTGAACCCGGCGGCCTGCGCCTCGACGCCCTTGGCGACGCGGCCCCAGACGTCGATCTCCCAGTTGACCTGGGTGCCGAGGTTGAACTGCTTGGTGAATTTCTGCCCGGTGGTCTTCTCGAAACTCGCGCCCGCCCCTGCTTCGAGGGTCGGCAGGGCGCCGGCGCGCGCTTCGTCGATCTGCGCGCCGGCCACGCGGATGCGCGCGGCCAGCACCTTCAGGTCGAAATTCGCGCCCAGCGCGCGCTCGACCAGGCCATCGAGATAGGGATCGCGAAATTCCTTCCACCAGTCGGGCGCGATCATCTCGCTCGGGGCGACCGGCAAGTCTTTCTGGCTCGACCAGGCCGCCTTGGCCGGGCTGTCGGGACGTCGATAAGGCTTCATGCCGACATCGGCGCAGGCGCCCAGGCACGCCGCGGCGGCCAGGGCCGGGGCCGCGTGCTGAAGCAGACTCCCTTGCAGACTCCTTTTCAAACCCCTGTGCAAACTCATATTCAACCTTCATTCACGCGTGGGCGCGCGCCTCCCATCCCTTCGAATCGACAAACACCCTGAACAGCCGCGCATCGAGGTGGCCGGCGCGGCATTCCTCGGCGATCAGGTCGAGCGCACGCTCGACCGGCACCGCCTCCTTGTAGGGCCGGTCGCGCGCGGTCAGCGCGTCGAAAATGTCGCTGATCGTCAGGATCCTGGTCTGCAGGCTGATCTCGTCGCCGCGCAGGCCCATCGGATAGCCCGAGCCGTCGAGCTTCTCGTGGTGGCCGTGGGCGATGGCAGTCACGCCGGCCAGTTCGCGCGTCCAGGGAATCAGGATCAGGAACGAATACGAATCGGCCACGTGGGCCTCGATCTGGCGCCGCTCGTCCAGCGTCAGGCAGCCCTTGCCGATGTTCAGCGCGGCGAACTCGTCGTCGCCGAGCAGGCGGAACCCGGGATCGTCCAGCCCCGCGCAGGCGTGGTCGCGAATCGCATCGAGCCCGGCCGGCGGGCCGGCGTGCGAGACCGACGGCTCGTTGGCGCGCACGATGGTGTCGAGGAAGGCGTCGAGGCGGGCGCCCTCCGCCTGCAGCTCGGCCTCGATACGCTCGCACTCGCGGCGAAATGCCGCCATGCCGAGCTCGCCCTGCAGGTGCTGCTGGGCGAGCTGGCGCCAGGCATGCCGCTCGAGGCAGGCACGGGCATAGCGGAAGCGCCCTTCCAGCAGGCGCATGTCGGCATGGTGCAGCTTTTTCTCCTTGCGCAGCACGTGCTCGCGCACGCCGACCTTGCCGAAATCGTGCAGCAGCGCCGCGTAGCGGATCTCGCGCAGTTGGGCCGGGGTGAAGGCGGCGCGGCGCAAGCCGGGATCGTCGGCATGTTCGAGCGCCATGGCCAGGCTCCCGGCGTAGTCGGCCACGCGGAACGAGTGCCCGGCCGTGACGGGGTCGCGTTCCTCGATCGCCTGCACCGATGCGCACACGAAGCCGTCGAGCAGGCCCTTGATGTCGGAATACAGCTGGAAGTTGCGTAGCGCGACCGCGGTTTCGGCGCACACGCCGCTGAGGATTTCGAGGTCGGCTTCCTGGAAGGCATGCGGATCGGAAGACGTGTCGACCTGGATCAGGCCGAGCACCTCGTCGCCCAGGATCAGGGGCACGCACATGACGCTCAGGATCGCCTGCGCGACGATCGACTCGTGCGCCCCGTAGTGGCGGTCGGCCAGCGTGTCGACCGACAGCACCGCGCGCTTGCGCACCAGTACCTGGTCGACGATGGTGCGCGAGATGCGCACCTGCGCCGGGTCTTCGACCGCCCCGCCGCGGCGGCGCGCGGCGACCGGCCGCGGCGGGTCCTGCTCGCTTGCGCGCAGCATGATGAAGGCACGCTCGGCCAGGGGGAACAGGTCGAAGATGAAGTTCATGATCTTTTCGATCAGCGTGGCCTGGTCGGTGACGGCGCCGAGCGCGATGCTGACCTGGGCCATCGCGTGCAGCCGGTGCACGGTCTTTTCCAGTTCGCTGCGGCCGGCGTTGGCGGTGTCGACTGGCGCAGGCTCCGGTGCAAAACGCGTGGCGTCGACCGAACGGGTGATCACGGTATCCGCATTGCCGCGCTCGGGCACCATCAGCGAATGGAAGACCAGTTGCGCCGACGCCAGCGCCAGTTCGTCGCCATCGCGCAGCAGGTGCCAGGCGCCCGGCGCGAGGCGCTCGCCGCACACGAAGGTACCGTTGCGCGAGTGCAGGTCTTCGACGAAATAACGCGCGCCGCGGCGCCGGATGCGGGCGTGTCGGCGGCTGATGGTTTGTTCGGGAATGCAGATGTACTTGCTGGAAGCAAGCGCATCCTGCCGGTCGCGCCCCAGCACCGCTTCGTCATGCAGGGAAAACACCGCCGGCCCGGGCGACTTCGCACCCATCCACTCGATATACGCCCTGACGGGATCGCCTGGAGTGGGAAATGCGGCGTTCGGTTCCATGCGGTCTCACTTGACCGTGACCGTGATGCGTTTCGACGTCACGGGCGGCGTATGCGGGACGTGGTTCTCGTCGCCCATCAACAGCTGCAGCGTGTGTTTCCCGGGCGGCAGCTCGGTATCGATCAGCAGGTGGTGGTGGCCCGTGTTGGCGAACCGCACGCCCTTCGGCGCCACACCCATGTGGCGCAGCCCGAACCAGACGCGAAACGGTTTACCCGCCGCCAGCAC
>JAQGLR010000092.1 GCA_028292765.1 Massilia sp.
CCGGCGCCAGGGAGCTGGCTGGTGTCGTCGGTGGCCGCCTGGCGCATCAGGCCGCCAATGGCCACCACCTGGCCGTCGCGCCCGCGCACGATGCTGTCCAGTTCCGAGGTCGACGACGCCGCCAGCGGTAGCGTCAGCGAGCCGGCCGAACCCAGGTCGATGCCCTTGGTGATGGTCGTCACCTGGCTCACCGACGGGTGCACGTGCAGCAGGATGTTGCCCTTCTCGTCGATCTGCGGCGTCACGTCCAGCACCACGCCCGAGAAGAAGGGCTGCAGCGTCACGCTTGGCGTGACGACGTTGCCCGCGGCGCTGGAACTGGTGGTGGTGGTCACGCCGGTGACGAAGAACTCGTCGGTGCCGATCTTCAGCACGGCCTTCTGGTTGTTGACCGCGGCAATGCGCGGGCTCGACAGCACATGCACGCTGCCCTGCTGCTCGAGCAGGGTAATGAGCGCCGCGAAATTATTCGTCTGGAAGGCGAAGCCGAACAGGGCGCCGGCCGCATTCGCCGCGTTCGACAGCGAGAAGCCGGTACTGGCCAGCAGGCCGCTGCCGTTCGAAATCGGGGGCGGCTGGCCGCCGGAGAACGGCAGCGGCGCCAGGTTCGCGCCCGGCGAAACGATGCCGGTCGCGACCCGGTTGGCATGCGAACTGTTGAGCGACGAGAAGCTGGCCCAGTTGATGCCGCTCTGGAACTGGTCGTTCAGCTCGACTTCGAGGATCTTCGCCTCCAGGATCACCTGGCGGTCCACCGAGAGCTGGGTCGCCTTCAGGTACATGTCGACATTGCGCAGCTCGTCCGGCATGGCGCGGATCACCAGCACCCCGGACTGCGGGCTGATCACCACGTTGCGCCCGCCCTCTTTCGAACCGACGATGGCCTCGATGGCGGCCTTCAGGTCGACCCAGAAGTCGTTGCTTGAGATCGTGTTGACGTCGGTGCTGTCGCCCTGGGCCCGGTTGCCGCCGTTTCCGTTATTCCCGTTGTTGCCGTTGTTCGGGGTGTGCTGGTTCTGCTGGCCGGTCTGCTGGCCCTGGCCGCCATTATTGTTGCTGCCGACGTTCGCCACCGAGGTCGAGGTGACGCGCAGGTTCGACGAGCCGCGCCGGCTGCCGACCAGGTAGTTCACATGGAACATGCGCGTCTGCATCGTCAGCGGACGGATCGTGATCCGGGTGCCGTCGATCCTGTAGTCGTAGCCATACATCTCGCGCACGGCTTCCAGGGTCTCGGGCAGCGTCACGTCCTTCAGGTCGGCGCTGATGCTGCCGCCCACCTCCGGATGCACCAGCATGTTGTAGCGGGTGCCGGCGACGATCGAACGGAAGAACTGCTGCGCCGGCACGTTGTTGAACGAGACGTTGAAGCGCTCCTCGAGCGCGGGCCGCGCCTTCGGCAACTCGCGCGCCAGGCTGATTGCTGCCGGCAGCAGCGCGTTGGCAACCGCGTCCTCGACAGGCGCCACGCCGCGGCTGGCGGCGCTCGCCGTCGCCACCTCGCGCTTGATGGCGTCGTAGGTGGCGTGCGGCGGCGTGCTCTGGCAGCCGGCCAGCTGCGCGCAGGCACAGGCGAGTGCAAGAAGGGAGAGTGGTCGCATGGCTGTCGTTTCCGTCAATCTGTATCCGTCATTCGTTTCGGGTGCGCTCGATGCCGCTCGCGTTGCTTGCTGCCGGTCGATCCAGTTTCAGGACCTGGCGCGTTCGTCCGCGCACCAGTTCCACCTCGTGTTGTGCGATGCGCGCCACGCGCGCGCCCTTGTAGAGGTCGCCCAGGCGCAGCGTCTCGCCATCGATGACCGCGATATGGCGTCCGCCCGGCTGGCGCGCGATCAGCACCGACTGCAACTGCGGCGCCCGTTTTTCCGGCGCAGAAGTTGCCGAACCTCCGGCGCCGGCTCCGCCCTCCTGGCGCGCGATCAGGCTGGCCGGCGGACGGGTCGGGTCCTGCAGCGGCTGGGCGCTGGCGAAGGTGGACGCAACAGCGCAAGCCACCAGCAGGAGAAGGGCGTCGCGGGTCACAGCTGCGCTCACAGTTTCATCCATTTCGCATCCAGGCTCAGGGTGTGCAGGTGCAGCGTCAGGCGCGAGGCCGGCCAGGTTTCCGCCTCGAGCTGGGCGCGGCCCCAGAACAGTTGCGTCGGCATCGATTCGAGCGCGGCCATGTAGCCGATCATGTCCAGGTAATCGCCGCGCACGGTCACTTCGATACCATGCCGATACAGCAGGGCCGGATTCGAGGCCGGGGCCGCCGCTGCCGCAGCGCCGGGCAGCTGTCCACCGCCGACCGGCTCGACCGCCAGCGTACGCATCGACACCAGTTGCAGCCTGCCGTGGGCACGCAGGATGGTCTCGACCAGCGGCGCCATGCGCTCGGGCGGCACCAGCCCGTTCTGCATGGCGCGCAGGCTGCCGGCGAGCGCCTCGGTCTGGCCGCGCACGGCGGCGAGCTGCTCGCGCGTGGGCGCATCCGGATCGACCTGCGCAGCCTCCACCCTGGCGCGTACTTCGTTGTCGATGCCCTCGATGTGGTTCTGCTGCTGCACGATCTGGAGGCGCAGCGCGTCCTGCCGCGCGAACATCGGCTTGAGCCCGAAGAACCAGGCCAGGAACACGACGCCGGCCGCGCTCGCGGCAAACAGCAGGACGCGTTCGCGCAGGGTCAGCGCGTCGATGCGGGCCGCGAGCCGGATCAGTCCGCCTTTCATGGCTTGGGGGCCTCCGCGCTGGAGGAGAGGCTGAATTCGACCCAGGGAGCAGCGCTGCCCGCCCCCGTGCCGCCCACCCTGCCCGCCTCGCCGGTGCGCTCATCGGTTGCCGCACCTCGTGCCGCGCCGACGATCTGCATGCTGCCGAAGCTCTTGCCGCGCATGACAGGCTCGCGCGTCAGGCGGTTCAGGTAGCCGGGCACGCGCCCGGGGTCGAGCGCCCGGCCGCGCACGCCGATCTCGTCACCGCCGCTGCCGCCGGCGCTGTTACCGATACTTACGCCAGTCAGCCACAGCCCGTCGACGTGCTGGCGCGCCAGTGCGCGGAAGTATTCGGCATAGCCCTGGGTATTGCCCAGTTCTCCCCGCTCGAGCACGCCTGAGACCTGGCGCAGCGCGGCCAGCTGGCGCTGCGCTTCGGCCAGCTCGGCGTCGATCGCCGGGTTCTTCTGGCGCGGCGCGAACTCGGCCTTCACGGTCGCCAGGCGCGCCTCGGTCTTCGTGAGCTGGGCGGCGCCGGCGTCGCCCTGGGTTCGCATGGCCGCCACCCGCGTGTTCCCGTACAGCTGGAGCGCGGCCACGCCGACGGCGAGCGCGGCGAGCGAGGCGGCCATCGTGCGCGCCGAAAAGATCTTTTTTTGTTGCAGGAAGACCGGGTTGAACAGGTTGATCTGCTGGCTCACAGCGCCGTCTCCTCGTGGCGCAGGGCCGCCCCCAGCGGCACCAGGTAACGCTGTTGCAGCAGCGGGTCGGCCAGGTCGGGCGTGCGCTCGAAGTCGAACAGCGTCGCCAGGTCGAGCGTGTCGACCGGCGTGTACAGGTTGCTCGACAGGTAGGCGTCGAGTCCCATGGCCGCGGAGGGGGCCAGCACCAGCTTGGCCACGCTGATGAACGAATATTGGCGCTCGAAGTTGTCGAGCGAGCGCTGCAGCTCCAGGGCGATGCGGTCGAAGCTGGCATGGCGCCGCTCGAGGTCGGCGTCCAGCAACTGCTCGAGCGCGAGGTCGATGCGCCGCGCCAGGTACAGTTCGCCCCGGTAGGAAACGGTCAGCAAGCCGCCCTCGTCGCCGAAGGACAGCATCGCCACGCCCCGCCCCGGCGGCTCGACCAGGGCTGAAATGTTACGCTGCGCGATCTCGGGGATGTCGATCACCGCCAGCTCGACCTTCGCCGCCGTGAACAGCTTCTGGCGCGCCTCGATCACGCTGTTGCGCGCCGCGATGGCGAACATCGAATGCTGGGCGCGCACGGCCGCGTGCGGATCGACGGGCAGGTCGAGCACGTCGATGGTGGCGTCGTCCACATGGAAGTCGAGCATGTCCTTCAGGCGCCAGCGCACCGCCGTCTTCAGTTCGTCGGACGCGACATTCGGCGCGTCGACCGACAGGATCTGGTATTCGCCGCCGGATAGCACGGTGATCGAGCGGCAGGCATGGGCGTGCAGGTCGCGCCCCGCCCGTTCCAGCAGTTCGGCATGGTTCTTGCCGGGGTAGAACACGGCCTGGCGAACCTGGGGACGGATGTCGGGAGCGGTCTGCATGCTGATGGCGGCGAGACCGTCGCGTTGCAGCGCGATGGCGAGCCAGCCTTCTCTTTTCTTTGCTTTTTTAAAAAAACGCATGCGGACCGTGGTGGAGTGTAGCGAATTTGGAAATGTATGGCGGACGCAGTGACCGTAAAAGCTTGATTATATTCAAGATCGACCCAAACATCGAAAAAATCGGCGGCTATGCGGGGTGAATGTCCGCGCCGCCGGCAACGGCGCGCGGTGTTCAAGAACGGTGCTCAGAAATACAGCTCGCGCACGTAGATCACGGGGCTGCGGTGGATACCGAAAGTCACCTTCCCCGTGGTGCTCGGCAGCCAGTCCCAGCCACGGAATTGCAGGCTGATGCTGCCGCTGCGCGCGCCGCCGCCGGGCTGCTTGCCGGGTGCGCGCAGCTGCAGCCCGCGCGGGCTGCCCGTCAGTGCAACGTTTTGCGGCGCGACGGCGCCGGCGACGGCGGGGTTGCACACCTCCTTGCCCGTCGCGTCCTTCACGGCGAGCTTGCCCCTGCATTCGATGAGCCGCACGATGAGCCGCACGTTGTCGTTGGTGACGGCAGCCGTGTCGGCATAGCCCGGATTGGGCAGCCAGCCAGCCGGACCGGCCCAGTATTCGGCGCCCAGGGGGACCCGCGTGCGCAGCAGGTCGCTGCCGAGCACGTTCGAGACCTTCAGCCGGCCGGCCAGTACCAGGATGCCGCCCTCTTCCGATGCCTCGGCGTCTTCTGCCGCCACGACGCCCGCGGAGCGCAGCGAGGAGACCTCGACCTTGTCGTCCGCCACGGTGGTCTCGCTGTAGGCGGCGCGCACGAACACAGGCGTCGGCAGCGACCAGGCGGCAGGCGGCGCAGGAGGCGCTGGCGGCGCTGGCGGGCTGACGAAGGGCGTTTCCAGCGCATAGGTGGCCAGGTACTGGATCCGGTTCGGCGGCGTCGCGGGATCGACCCGGGCGCCCAGGAGACGCGGCATCGGCCCGCCGCCGGCAGCGTCCACCGCGACCAGCGTGAGCGGCTTGAACCAGTCGCCTTTAAAGTTTTGCAACTGCTCGTTCGCCGCATTGAACGCCCGCACCGTGACGTTGAACGGCTGGCCCGAGTACACCGCGTTGCCGTCGATCGGACACGTGGTCCCGGCCGGCAGGCGTCCCGGGCAAACGAAGGGACCGGTAACGACGGTGGTGAAATAGGCCGGATAAAACCGCCCGACCGGCGCCGTACTGCCTGGCACTTGCACGCCGAGATAGGTGCCGTACTGTTCCGCATCGGCGGCTTTGCGCAGCCTGGCGACGAAGTTGGCCGCGCCTGCTTCGCTCCACCGAGCCTGGGTTGCCAGGATGCCCTTGCCGATGGACCGCGGGGGCTCCTCGACCAGGCTACCGGCGTCGGCGCTCCTGATCGCCGCGCCCTCGAGCTCCACCCCGGTCGTCTCCGCCTCGCGGAAGTTCGGCGCAAAAGTCTTCCCGTCCTCGAGCAGCGCCCCGATCTCCACCGTCAGCATGGTCCCCGCCGGCACGAAGCCGGGGTCGCCGGGCCCGGTGAATCCCGGATTGTTCAGGTTGCCGCTGCGAATGCTCTTGAACGCAATGCGCACCGGCGCCACGACGAATTCCTGGGTGGCCGCGATGTCCGTGCCCTCCTTCAGTCTCAGCCTTACCCTGCCGATGTCGTGATAAACGAAGGCCTGCTTCACCGACGCCTCGTTTTTCGGGAAGGTGAGCTTCACCGGATCGGACCAGTCCCGGCCACCCTCGGCGCACGGCCGCAGCGGAATCTCTGCAAAGCGTGCGCCGACCGTGCCCGTCTCCGGCAGGACGCACTCGAGCGCAAACTGGAACGACGGCGTCAGGGTGGTCTTGGCCGCGGCCGGCACCTTGTTGCTCATCGCGGTGAGGTAGATGGTGGTCTCCCGCCCGCCCACCGTGGCGGCGGCGTAGTGCTTGCAGGTTTGCCCGGCGGCGCCGATGGCGATGCCGGCCTTGCAGGCGCCATCCGTGAACACATAACTCGTCGCGCTGGAGACCGGTGGCGGCCCCGGCGTGACCTCCGCGTCCGCGGCCGTGGCCGTATTCGATGCGGAGTTATTGCTGGCGTCGTCGTCGTCCGTGCCCTTGACGGTCACCGTGGTCTTCTTCTGGCCGGTCGTCGTGACCGCCACCGTGAGATGCAGTGTTGCCGCGTTCGTCCCGGGCGCGAAGGAGCCGGTATGGGTGCAGGTGAGGGCCTGGCCGCTGGCGGCACAGGCCCAACCGGTGCCGCTGGCCGACACATAGCTCAGGCCGTTCGGCAGCGTGCTGGCCACGGTGATCGGTCCGGCCTCGGTATACGGGCCGTGGTTGGTGACGGTCACCGCGTAGACGGCGTTCTTGCCGACCTGGAACAGGTTGGCGGTGCGCGCGATCGCGATCGACAGGTCCGATACCGGCATCGTCGGCACCACCAGGATTTCGGCATTGAGCAGCACCATGTCCTGGCCGGTGCGGTACCGGGTCGTCACGCGGGCATCGGCCAAGGGCGAGATCAGCACCGAGGTGTCGTAAGCATCGAAGTCGATGCCGTAGGAGGCGCTGTCGTTGTTGATGTTGCTGCGCGAATTGAACTGGTTGCCTTCGGGGTTGAGCGTATCGGACACCTCCTCGCCTTCGAACACCAGGCGCTCGCCGTCCGACGCCAGGGTCGGGTCACCTTCCCAGGTGATGTGGCCGATGCGCGCCTTCTCCTGCACCGGCAGCACGGCACGGTTCCATCGAAAATTGCTCGCGTTCACAGTCACTTCGCTGTTCTGCACGTAGCTGAAACCTTCGTACAGGTTCAGCACGCGCTCGGGTTCGCTCGAATGCGAATACACCACCAGCAGCGAGAAACCGCCGAGCACGCCCTGCGAGGCACACCATGGACTGCCGTTCGAAACGCCCAGGCCCGAAAAATTGTAGGTGCCGCTGCCCTTGGCCTTGACCACGGCGGTCACGTCGACCGCGCCGCCGAAATACCTGAAGCCGTTTCCGACCGTCGACGAGGTGTACCTGCGCCTGGCCGTCACCCGCTTGCCCTCGAAGCTGACGGTGCTGTCGGTGGTGCCCGAACCGGCCCAGTACAACTGCGCGGAAAGCACGCTGGCCTTGTCCGGCAGCTTCAGCGATGCCGTGCGGTTCGTGTTCGGGGAGGTGACCGTGCAGGCATTGTCCTTATTGCTGCGGGTACGCAGCGACACCTGGGTGCCGGTGAAATTCACCCGGCCGTCGAAGGACTTCCACAGGGCGAGCGGCGTGTCGGCGCGCGCCGGCGCGGCGCCCGCGAGCAGCAGCGCCAGCAGCGCCAGCAGCGCCAGGGCGTACAAGCGCATCAAATCTGCACCTCCATCACGCGCCGCACATAGTCGGGATTGTTCGACCCTGGCGGGCAGGCATTGGCGACGGCCGGTGCGCAGGCGGTCGCGTTGATGGTCCAGCGGTCGAGGTTGACGTCCGCCGGGGGGCCGGCCACGAAGCTGCAGGTCACGATGATGGTGAAGCCGTTCAATACGCTGCCGGCGCCCGGCGCGACCAGGTTCGGGACCCCGTTGGCGCAGCCGTTGCCCTGCGGCGTCCGCAGGCGCTGGAACAGTCCCCACTCGATGCCGGCGCGCGCCGCCTGGTAGGCGCGCACGCCCTGCTCGTCGAGCAGGATGCCCTGGCGCTGGGTGGTGAAAATGCCGACCAGCGCCACGGCCAGGCCGGCCAGCACCACCAGCAGGAAAATGGCGGTGACGAGGCCGGCGCCGGCGCCGCGGCGGCGGGCAAGGATGCGGGGCATGCGCGCATACGTCCGGGAATGCATCATGGCGTGTTGTCGACGTGGACTTGATGGACCAGGCGCACCGTGCGCTCGGCGCCGTCGCCGGCATTGCGCGTATGCAGCGCCAGCGACAGCAGGACCAGCGCGCTGCGGCGCAGTTCGTCGTCGTTGGCGCCGTAGCGGAACAGGTTGGCGCAATCGGCCACGCGCCGCGCCAGGAGCGCGACCGTGCCGTTCCTCGGGACGGCGGGCATGGCCGGTTCGACGTCGTGGCGGGCGAAGCGGCGCAGCACGAAACCCGCGCCCCCGGCTTCGCAGCGGTACATCACCGCGCCGTTCACGACCTGGAAGCGGCTCCCGGGGGACGGCATGGCGTCGTCGCCGCGCGCAAAAGGATTGTCGGCCAGCCGCAGGGTGTCTTCGCCGGCATTCGCATTCCGGGCGACGCGCGCGATGTTACGCTCCAGCCCGCCCAGGTTCCAGGCGTCGGCCGGCGCCATCCCGGGCCCGAGGTTATGGACGACCACGAAGTCGCCGGCCGCGACGTTTCCGCGCAGGCCGCCGACGACCGTGAATTCGGTCACCGCGGGATTGACGAAATCGAGCGGCGTGCCGGCCGCGGCGCCGTCCTCCACTGCAAGGTAGCGCCCGCCGGTCGTGGTCAGCAGGAATTCGATGGCGTCGCCGTTCGGGCTGACGCGCACGCTGTTGGGCAGGGCCAGGCGGATGTCGCGCGCCATGCGGCGCAGCGCCAGGTCCGCTTCGTCGCTCGCCTCGGCACGCGCGACCGTGTCGGTGTAGCCCAGGATCGGCGCACGGATGAAGACGGCGACGATGGCGCCGATGACGCCGATGATGACGATCGCGATGACCGCCTCGACCAGGGTGAAGCCGCGGGCCTGCCGCGCTTGCGGGCGTAGTGGCGAGACCGTTCGCGCCATCATTCGAAGCTCGCGAACGGGGCGTAGCGCGTGCGGTAGCCGTCCAGCACCACCGGGTCGCCGCCTTCGAAAGTGACCGTGACGCGGATGCGCAACGCATCGGTGTCGGCGTCGGCGTCGGCATGGGGAACGATGTCGCCCAGCCGGTCCGGGGTGATCGTGACGGTGGCGTTGTAGCCGGCCACGTCGAGGCGGCGGCCAAGCGCGTCGGTCAGGGCGCCGGTGGCGTCGTTGAACGGCGAGGCCGGCGTATTCGCGGCGCCGACGTAATCGTTGACGTTATCGAAGGGCCGCAAGGCCGGCACCTCGTTGCCGAAGGTCTCGCCGAGCGTGCACTCGGCGCTGCTCTGCGCGGTATCGGCATTTTCCGAGCGCGGATCGCAAAACGTGAAGCCGGCCAGCCGCACTTCTTCCAGCAGGCTTTCGGCGATCATCAGGGCCTGCTTGCGGCGCAGCGGGTCGGTGCTGTTGGCGGTGGTCAAGCTCATGACCGCGACGATGCCGGACAGCGCAACGGCGACGATCACGATGAACAGGATCAGTTCGATCAGGGTCATGCCGGCCTGGCGCCGGCTAGCATCAATCGACATATCCGGTCTCCGCTTCGATGCCGATCGACCGCGTGGAATCGTTGCCCTTGACGGTAATGGCAAACCTGCCCGTGTCGGCGTCGCCGGCGCTGGCCCGGCCCAGGCCGTCGAAGCGGATGGCGGCGGCGGGGACGGTCATGGCCAGGCCTGCGGGAGCGGCTTCGCACATCCAGCCGTCCGCGCCGCAGGCAGTGCGGGTGTCGTTCGACATGCTGCTGGCGCCGCCCGGCGCGGCCAGCCGCGCCGCTGGCGGGCAGTCGGCCTGGGCGACGAAGCACAGGGCGACCCGCCTGGGCGTGAGGAGGACGAAAACGGGACGGTTCTGGGCGACGGCGATTTTCTGTCCGTGGCGCAGCATCGACCTGGCCTGGTCGGCCCAGGCGGCGGCGTCGAAGCTGGAGCGCTCGAAGAAGCGCGAAACGGCCACCGTGGAGACGATGCCGATGAGGACCATGACGACAATCAGTTCCACCACGGTGAAGCCACGGTGGCGGGAGGATACGGGGCGCACGCCGTGGCCGGGTGCACGACGGGTTCGTCGCGGATGCAGGCCGGCCACGGGTGTCGAGGCGACGCGATTACTCGCAGTTGCGCACGTTCGTGGTGTTGTCGGTGCTGGTGCCGACGGCGTACACAGGCGCGGTGTCGCGGCCAACTGCAGCGGTGTACATCACGAAGCAGTTCACGGCGGTGCGGGTGCCTGCAATGCTGTTCGGAACGAGTGCGATCTGGCCGGCAGCGACCTGCGGACGGGTGTTGTTAGCGGTATCGCCGGCGGTGTACAGGGTGTAGTCGGCTGCGGTCAGGCCCGCGGCATCGGCCAGGGCGCGGGCTTCCTGGGTGGTCGTGATTGCCGGGTAGCCGGAGACGTCGTTCATCGCGACGTTGACGCCTTCGACCGGGATGGTCGCGGCGCGGGCCATCAGGAAGCGGCCATGGGTCATGGCCGAGGTCGCGGAGAGTGCACCTTTGGCAGCGTTCAGGCTGGCCACGCGGGCTTCGCCACCCAGGGCGGAGAAGCGCGGCAACGCGGTGGCGGCCAGGATGCCCAGGATGACGATGACGACGATCAGTTCGATCAGGGTGAAACCGCCTTGCTGCCCTTTGATGCTCTTGTTCATTTAATTTTTCTCCGAGAAGTGTAGACGCGGCTTCAATACCGCAATGTTGTTAAAGGCTGGAGACTGACCGTCGATCTGATCGAGCACCAGGCCGGTAGCGACCTCCCTCCGTCCACTTGCTTCAACCGGATCAGGCCCGCGCAACAATTCTACCTTGAAGACTAGAACTTTTTGTATCTCTGGGGAAAAACTTTTACGTGCGAAAGCTAGCTAGACAAGTGTTTCTGCGCTCCGGTCAAAATACCAGTGTCCACTCGGCAGACCCTCTTTTGGGGCCGAACAGTATTCCCCAAGGTAGTTTTCGAGCGTCCTCTGCAGCCAGCGCATCGGGTTTTGATGTGCAAGTGTCATCAACGCGGCGTCGCCACCGCGCGTGATCTCCTCTGCGGAACGCATGGCGAGGGCCGTCCTCAGCGTTCCGATCAGTTGTTTTGCAGCAACACTCTCCGTTTCGCCCTGGTAGGCGATGAGGCGTTCCAGCAGCATTCCAGCCAGCAGCGCGGCCAGGACGGCGCCCACGGCCAGTTCCATCCGGGTCGCCCCACCCTGCCGGCGCGTGCGCGTGCGCTTCGTCCCGTTTTCATCCGCGCTGCAGGGCAGCCTTGCCCAGGTCCCAGATCGGCAGGAAGATGCCGAGCGCCATCACCAGCACCATCACGCCCAGGAAGGTGATCAGGATCGGTTCGATCTGGGCCGACAGCGTCTTGAGTTCGTAATCGACTTCGCGCTCGTACATCAGGGCGATCTCGTCCATCAGGTCGTCGAGCGAACCGGTCTCTTCGCCGACCGCGATCATCTGCAGCACGATCGGCGTGAACACGTTGGCGGCGGTCGAGGTGCGCAGGATGCTTTCGCCGCGCTCGACCCCGTCGCGCATCTGCTCGATGCGCGCGGCCAGGTAGGCGTTGTCGGCGGTCTGCGCCACCACCGTCAACACCTGCACCACCGGCACGCCGCTGCGCATCGACAGGGCGAAGCTGCGCGCAAAGCGGGCCATCGTCGCCTTGAGCATGATCTTGCCGGCGATCGGGAAGTCCAGCTTGCGCTTGTCCCAGCGGTAGCGCCCGGCGGCGGTGGCAACCCAGGAACGGAAAGCGAAGAAGCCGCCGACCGCGATGGCGGCCAGCAGCGGCCAGTAATCGACCGTGAAGCGCGAACTCGCCATCAGGATGCGCGTCATCAGGGGCAGCTCCGCATGGAAGCTGGCGAACACCTTGGCAAACTGCGGGATCACGAACAGGTTGACGATCACCATCGCGATCGCCATCGCGATCATCACGAAGCTCGGGTAGCGCAAGGCGGCCTTGACGCGGTCGCGCATGTCGCGGTCGAACTCGAGGTGGTAGAACAGGCGCAGGAACACTTCTTCCAGGCGGCCCGTCATTTCGCCGACGCGCACCATCGACAGGTAGAAATTGCTGAAGCATTCCGGGTGGCGCCGCATCGCGCTGGATAACTCGCGCCCCGAGTCGAGCGACTCGCGAATATCCTTGATCACGCGCGCAAAGGCCGGGCTGGTCGCCGACTCCTGCAGTCCGGCCAGGCCGCGCATGATCGGCACGCCGGATTTCAGCAGCGTATGCATCTGGCGGCTGAACAGCTGCACGTCCATCGACGTGACCTTCTTTTCGCGCAGGCGGCGCCAGGTGTCGGCCATGCCGCCGCTGCTGGTGCTGGTTTTCCTCGTGACCACGATCTCGACCGGCGTGACGCCGGTGCCGAACAGCTGGTCGGCCACGGCGCCGGCGTCGGGCCCCTCCAGCACGCCCTGCATCAGTTCGCCGCGCGCATTGCGGCCCTTGTAGGCAAAGAAGGGCATCAGTCGTCCATCTGATTACTGATGCGCATCGCTTCGCCGATCGTGGTGCGCCCCTGCACGGCCAGTTGCACGGCGTGGCGGCGCAGCGTCTCGCCTTTCATTTCCGCGTGCGCGACTTTCAGGAAGTGGCTCGGGTCGGGGTGGTTCGCGGCGTCCGTCACCGCGCGCGTCATCTCCAGCAGTTCGTAGACGCCGGTGCGGCCCCGGTAGCCGGTGCCGTTGCAGTGCGAGCAGCCCTTGCCGTGGAAGAACTGCGCCTGTTCGACGAAGTCGCCCAGCTCCGCGCGCAGCCAGGCGTGCTCGGGCGGGGTCGGCTGGCAGACGGTGCTGCAGCTTTCGCAGATCACGCGCACCAGGCGCTGCGCCAGCACGGCCTGCAGCGAGCCGCCGACCATGTAGCGCGGCACGCCCATGTCCATCAGGCGCAGCGGGGTCGAGGCGGCGTCGTTCGTATGCAGGGTCGATAACACGAGGTGGCCCGTCATGGCGGCGCGCAGGCCGATCTGGGCGGTTTCCTGGTCGCGCATCTCGCCGACCAGCACGATGTCGGGGTCCTGGCGCAGCGCCGAGCGCAGCACGCGCGCGAACGACAGCTCGATCTTGTCGTTCACCTGCACCTGGTTGATGCCCTGCAGGCGGTATTCGACCGGGTCTTCGACCGTGATCAGCTTCTTTTCCACGGAATTGAGTTCGGCCAGCGCGCTGTACAGCGTGGTGGTCTTGCCGCTGCCGGTGGGACCGGTGACCAGCACCAGGCCGTTCGGGCGCCGGACGATGGCGCGGAAGCGTTCGAGCATCGGGCGCGGCATGCCGATCGATTCCAGGCGCAGCGTATTGCCGGCCTGGTTCAGCAGACGCATGACGACCGATTCGCCGAACTGGGTCGGCATGGTCGAGATACGCACGTCGATGCGCTGGTTCTTCACTTTCATCGCGAAGCGTCCGTCCTGCGGCAGGCGCTTTTCCGAGATATCCAGGTCGGCCATCAGTTTCAGGCGCAAGGCGAGGGGCGTGGCGATCTTGATGTCGGCCTCGGTCTGCAGGTGCAGCACGCCGTCGATGCGGAAGCGGATCTGCAGGCGCCCTTCCTGCGGCTCGATGTGGATGTCCGAGGCGCGCACCTGGGTCGCGTCGTCGAACACCGACTGCAGGAGTTTCACCACCGGCGCTTCTTCCAGGCCGGGATTCGCCGCAAGGGTGCCCAATGCGGCGCCGAAGTCGACAAAGGCGTCGCCGATGTCGGCCTCGACTTCGCGTGCGAAGTCGGTGATCTCGCCGGTGCGGCGGTAGATGCGGTCGATCGTGTGCAGCACCTCGGTCTCGTTGACCACGGCCAGCTCGACGGTTTTCTTGAGCAGGCGCGCGATCTCGTCGTAGGCGAACAGGTCGGTCGGATCGGACACGCCCACCAGCAGGGCGTCCGTCCGGTCTTCCAGCACCAGCGCGCGGAAGCGGCGCGCGGCCGTCTCGGGCAGCAGGCGCACCATCGCGTCGCTGATGTTGTAGAACTTGAGGTTGATGTACGGGATGTTCAGCTGGCGCGCCAGCGCACCCGAAATCTGCTCCTCGGTCACGAACCCGTTTTCGACGAACACCCGCCCGAGTTTGCGCCCGGTGCGTTTCTGGTCGGCCAGGGCCTGGTTGAGCTGCTCCTCGGACAGCAGCTTCTCTTGCACCAGGATTTCGCCGAGTCGGACTTTTTCTGGCCTTGCCATGACAGCCTTTGCGGATGATCTTGAAAGTGGGAAATCATTTTAAGGCAGAACCGGGAAATGTTTACTGGTGGAATTGGTTTTGTGGCTGAAAGGCCGCGCTCGGGGTGGGGCGTGTAAGATAAACAAGCCCTCCGATGAATTTGCGAGATATGCACATGCCCGACCAAGCCAGCGCCCGCCGCCGCATTTACCTGATGCGCCACGGCAGCGTCACCTACTTCGACGCCGCCGGCAAGCCGGTCCTGCCCGAGCAAATCCCGCTCAACGAAGATGGCCGCGCGCAAGCCGATGCCGCCGGCGCCTCCTTTGCCGCGGCCGGCGTGCGCTTCGACCGCGTCATCGTCTCTGGCCTGCCGAGGACCGTCGAGACGGCCGCGCGCGTGCTGGCCGTCACGGGCCAGCACATCGCGCTCGACACCTGGCCCGAACTGGTCGAGATCCGCGGCGGGCGCCTTTCGAGCATCCCGAGCGACGAACTCAAACGTGCCTTCACCGGCGCCTTCGAGGGCCTGGTCGAGCCCGGCCAGCGCTTCCTCGGCGGCGAATCGGTCGGGGAACTGATGGACCGGGTCCACCCGGCGCTCGCCCGCCTGCGTGCGGACGCAAGCTGGGACACGGCCTTGCTGGTCCTGCACGGCGGCGTCAACTGCGCCATCCTGTCGCTTGCATTGACCGGCCAGCGTCTGTTCCTCGGCGGCCTGGCGCAAGCGGCCGGCTGCATCAACGCGCTCGACGTCGGACTGGCGCCGCACGACTGGGTGGTCCGTTTCGTCAACCACGTCCCGCCCTCCCCGCTCCAGCCCGACGCCCGCAGCACGACCATGGAACAGTTGTTCGAACAGTACCGCGGGTCACGCTAACCCGACGGTGAATCCGGCGTCGACAAAATAAGTACGGTCGTTCGCTGATTGCCTATTCATCAGCTACAATCATTCGACAAATAACACATGGAGGAGACGCCGGTGTATGAAGAGATGATGGGAACCAAGCCGGTTTCCGGGCGCCAGCGGTTCGATGTCGACGCTTTGGCTACGTGGCTCCGTGCCAACGTGGCGGAGTATCCCGGCGGCCCGCTCGAGGTCGAGCAATTCAAGGGCGGGCAATCGAACCCGACGTTCAAACTGCGCGCAGGTGGGCACCCTGGTGAGCGCCAGTATGTGCTGCGCACCAAACCGGGCCCGGCCGCCAAATTGCTGCCGTCGGCGCACGCGATCGACCGCGAGTTCCGCGTGATGAGCGCGCTGCACGGGGCCGGGTTTCCGGTGCCGCGCCAGATCGCGCTGTGCCTGGACGAATCGGTCATCGGCCGCGCCTTCTTCCTGATGGAATTCGTCGAAGGCCGCGTGCTGTGGGAGCAATCGCTTCCCGGCATGACGCCGCCTGAACGCGGCGCCATCTACGACGAACTGAACCGCGTCATCGCCCAGCTGCACACGGTCGATTACGCCGCCATCGGCCTGGCGGATTACGGCAAGCCGGGCAATTATTTCACGCGCCAGATCGAGCGCTGGACGAAGCAGTACCAGGCCTCGAAAACGGAGCCGATCGAGGCCATGGATCGCCTCATCGAATGGCTGCCCCGGAATATTCCACCGGGCGAGGACACGGCGATCGTGCACGGCGACTTCCGGTTAGACAACATCATCTTCCACCCGACGGAAGCACGCATCCTCGCCGTGCTCGACTGGGAACTGTCGACCCTGGGCCACCCGCTGGCGGACTTTTCCTACCACTGCATGAGCTGGCACATCCCGCCGGGCAAATTCCGCGGTATCGCCGGGCTCGATCTGGCAAGCCTCGGCATCCCGGACCAGGAAGCCTATATTGCGCGCTATTCCGAACGCACCGGCAAGACGATCCGCCCGGAGGATTTCAATTTTTATCTTGCCTACAACATGTTCCGCCTGGCCGGCATCATGCAGGGCATCATGAAACGCTATGTCGACGGCACCGCCTCGAGCGCGCAGGCGCTGGAAAACGGCAAGGCCGCCCGTCCGATGGCCGAGATGGCCTGGCAATTCGCGAACCAATAAGACCAGGAGCAACATGGATTTCGATTATTCCGACCGCTGCAAGGAACTGCGCGGCCGCCTGCTCGCCTTCATGGACGAGCACATTTATGCGAACGAAAAAGCGTTCAAGGAAGAAGTGGACCGCAATGGTGTGCTGGGCAACCGCTGGCAGCCTTTGGCCCTCATCGAGCGCCTGAAACCGCTGGCGCGCGACCAGGGCTTGTGGAACCTGTTCCTGCCGAAATCGCAGCGCGCGCCGGAGGGCTTGTCGAACCTCGACTACGCGCCGCTGTGCGAAATCATGGGCCGCGTGCCCTGGGCGCCCGAGGTGTTCAACTGCTCGGCGCCGGACACCGGCAACATGGAAACCCTGGAACGCTACGGTTTGGAGGAACACAAACAGCAGTGGCTCGAGCCCCTGCTGAGGGGCGAGATGCGCTCCGCCTTTGCGATGACCGAACCGGACGTCGCCTCGTCGGACGCGACCAACATCGCCACCCGCATAGAACGCGACGGCGACGATTACCTCATCAATGGCCACAAGTGGTGGATTTCGGGCGCCGGCGACCCGCGCTGCAAGATCTTCATCGTGATGGGCAAGACCGACCCGACTGCGGCGCGCCACCAGCAGCAATCGATGATCCTGGTGCCAAGCGACACGCCGGGCATCACCATCAAGCGCCCGCTGCCCGTGTTCGGCTACGACGACGCCCCGCACGGCCACTGCGAAATCCTGTTCGAGAACGTGCGCGTCCCAAGCTCGAACATGCTGCTCGGCGAGGGCCGCGGCTTCGAGATCGCCCAGGGCCGCCTCGGGCCGGGCCGCATCCACCACTGCATGCGCGCGATCGGCGTGGCCGAACGCGCCCTGGAACTGATGTGCAGGCGCCTCGACAGCCGGGTTGCCTTTGGCCGCAAGATTTCCGAGCAAGGGGTCTGGCGCGAACGCATCGCCGAATCGCGCATCCGCATCGACACCGCGCGCCTCCTGACCTTGAAAACGGCCTACATGATGGACACGGTCGGCAACAAGGGTGCGCAGGCGGAGATCGCGATGATCAAGGTGCTGGCCCCCACGGTGGCGCAGGACGTGCTCGACTGGGCGATCCAGGCGCATGGCGCGGCCGGCGTGTCGGACGATTTCCCGCTGGCT
This sequence comes from Massilia sp., assembly GCA_028292765.1. Taxonomy (GTDB): domain Bacteria; phylum Pseudomonadota; class Gammaproteobacteria; order Burkholderiales; family Burkholderiaceae_D; genus Telluria. Next base: position 17,375 of record JAQGLR010000092.1, read on the forward strand.
TACCAGTGGGCCGGCAACCGCACCCTGCGCCTGGCCGACGGGCCGGATGAAGTGCACAGGAATGCGGTTGCGAAGCTGGAGTTGGGCAAGTACGCGTAAATCCTCGTGGCCTCCGCTTCGCCCGCCTGCCTAGGGCCGGCGCCGGAACATCGCCATGCCCTCGATCGTGCACACGGTCTCGCCATGCTGGTTGGTCGCCACCCAGGTCGACCAGACCACGCCGCGGTCGGGCTTCGAATTTGAAACCTTGACCTCCCTGGTCAGGTAGCGCAGCGACAGCGTGTCGCCGGCGCGCACCGGCTGCAGCCAGCGGATGCCGTCCAGGCCGGGCGAACCCATGCTCGCCTCGGCGCAGGGAATGCCGTCGACCACCATGCGCATCATCATCGCGCAGGTATGCCAGCCGCTGGCGATGACGCTGCCATAAATCGAGGCTGCTGCGGCTTCCCGGTCGATGTGGAAGGGCTGCGGGTCGAACTGGGTGGCAAAGGCGATGATCTCGTCCTCGGTAACAAGCCGCTGGCCGAGGTCGATCTCCTGGCCGGGCTGGAAGTCCTCGAAATACCATTGCGCCCTCATGCGGCCTCCGCCTGCGCAAAGCCCGGCTGCGCGATGAAGCGCGCCAGGTGGTGGTCGGCGTCCCCGAGCGTCAGCTCGATCATCGCCAGGCGTTTGAAGTAGTGCGCGGCCGGCAGCTCGTCGGTCACGCCCATGCCGCCATGCAGCTGGACCGCCTGCTGGCCGACGAAGCGCGCGGCCTGGTTGATGCGGTACTTGGCGGCGGAGACGGCGCGGCGGCGCTCGTTTGCGTCGCCTGAGGCCAGCTTCACGGCCGCCAGCAGGGCCATCGAACGCGCCTGCTCGAGGTGGATGTACATATCCGCCATGCGGTGTTGCAGCGCCTGGAATTTGCCGATCGGCGCGCCGAACTGCTGGCGCGTCTTCAGGTACTCGAGCGTGGCTTCGAACAGCGCCTCCATCGCGCCGAGCGCTTCGAAGCAGAGCAGGCCGGCGCCGTAGTCGAGGGCGGCGTCGAGGATGTCGCCGCCCTCGCCCGCCGCGCCGAGCAGGCTTCCTGCGGGGGCGACGACGTTCTCGAAGCGGACGTCGGCCGCGCGCAGGCCGTCGAGCGTGCGATAGTCGGTGATGGTGATGCCGGGCGCATCCGCCGGCAGGACGAACAGCGACACGCCTTCCCGGTTCCGCTGGTCGCGCTGCTCGCCGCCGCTGCGTGCGGACACGACCAGCATCCCGGCCTGGGCGCCGTGGATCACGACCTTCTTTGCGCCGTTCAGGAGCCAGCCGTCGCCGCTTTGTTCAGCGCGGGTGGCGATATCGAACATGTCATGGCGCGACTGGCGCTCGCCCAGGGCGCAGGCGAGGTGCAAATCGCCGCCGGCGACCCGCTCCAGCAGCTCGCCATGCGTGCCGGCCAGGCGCAGGAATTCGGCGCCCAGCATGGTCGCGAAATACGGTTCGACCACCAGGGCGCGTCCCAGCTCCTGCATGACGGCGAACATGTCGACCGCGGTACCGGCGAAGCCGCCATGCGCTTCCGGCACCGGCAGCGCCGTCATGCCCAGTTCGGCCAGCGTGGCCCAGGCGGCGCTCGATATCCCTTTGTCGGAGTGGACGATCGCGCGGCGCGCTTCGAAGCCGTAGTCGCGCGCGGTCCAGCGTTTCAGGGCGTCGGTGAACTGGCGCTGCTCCGGGTTGAAATTGAAGTCCATGCGCTCTCCTTACAGGCCCAGGATCATCTGGGTGATGATGTTTCGTTGGATCTCGTTCGAGCCGCCGTAGATCGACGTCTTGCGATAGTTGAAGTAATGCCCGGCCAGCGCGGCCGCATCGTCGTCGTCGAACGCGCTGTGGTCGCGCTCGCCCTCGAGGTAGGCCGGGTCGAACGGCAGCGCCATCGGGCCGACCGCTTCCACCATCAGTTCGGTGAGCGCCTGCTGGATCTCGGTGCCGCGCACCTTCAGTACCGACGCCTCGGGACCGGGCGCTTTGTCGGCCCGCGCCAGCACGCGCAGCACCGTCATTTCGAGCGCCATCAGTTCAATTTCCAGGCTGGCCAGTTTGCCGGCAAACAGCGGGTCTTCGATCAGCGGGAGGCCGTTCTTGCGCTCGCGGGCGGCGAGGCTTTTGAGGAAGGCCAGTTCGCGCTTCGAGCGGCCGACGGCGGCGATCCCGGTGCGCTCGTGGCCGAGCAGGTATTTGGCATAGGTCCAGCCACGGTTTTCCTGGCCGACCAGGTTCTCGACCGGCACGCGCACCTTGTCGAAGAAGACTTCGTTCACCTCGTGGTCTTCGTCGAGCATGATGATCGGGCGCACCGTGACGCCGGGCGAATGCATATCGATCAAGAGGAAGGAAATGCCTTCCTGCTTGCGCACGCCGCTGTCGGTGCGCACCAGGCAAAAGATCATGTCGGCGTGCTGGGCCAGCGTGGTCCAGGTCTTCTGGCCGTTGACGATGTAAGAGTCGCCCTCGCGCACTGCGGTGGTTTTCAGCGAAGCCAGATCCGAGCCGGCGCCCGGCTCCGAATAGCCCTGGCACCACCAGTCCTCGCAGGACAGGATGCGCGGCAGGTAATAATCCTTCTGGGCCTGGTTGCCGAAGGCCATGATGACCGGCGCCACCATGTCCACGCCAAACGGCATGATGCGCGGCGTGCCCGCGCGCCCGCACTCGTCCTCGAAGATGTGGCGCTGGACCGGGGTCCAGCCCGGCCCGCCGAATTCGACGGGCCATCCCGGCGCGACCCAGCCTTTGTCGGCCAGGATCCTGTGCCAGCGGACGTTGTCGTCTTTCGACAGGCGCAGGTGCTTGCGGACCTTGTGCTGCAGGTCGGCGGGCAGGTGGGCATCGAGGAAGGCGCGCACTTCGTCGCGAAACGCCAGCTCCTCGGCAGAATAGTTCAAGTCCATCCGGTCTCCTTGTTATCGTCGCGCCGTCGGAAAAAGCACGACCGTTCACAAGAATTGTACCCGAAAACGACTGGGTGTTATCAAATGAAAAAGGGTGGCAAGACCGACTCGGCCCTGCCACCCTTCCTGTGTTACCGGGCGTTCCCCGACTGTTCCCGCCCATTACTACGGTCGCGCTGCTCCCATGTAAGGCATCACGCGCGACGCCATCCGGGTGTCCGTCTTGAGCATCGCCGCTTCGTCGGCCAGGATGTGTGCGGCCTCCTGCAGCAGCACGTCCTTGGCGTCCTTGGCCGCCTTTTCCGCGGCGATCTCCGCCGACAGCGCACGCTCGTCGGCCTGCAGGCCGTCGTCCCGCATCGGGGTGTTTCGCGCCGCGACCACCGCCTTTTCAGGACGGGTCGGCGCCGGCACCTTGCTGCGTGCCTCCTTGCCGCCCGGCGCGGCCGCCGGCTCGTCGACGCTCGCGCCCTTGCCTGCCGCCAGGCGCGCTTCGCGCATCTTGGCGCGAGCGTCCTGGGCGTCGCGCTCCTTGCGGCGCACCGCTTCGTTCAGGGAAATGGAGTTTTCCTTACGCAACTTCATCACCTCGGCGATGTCTTCGCGCAGCTCCTGGAAGTCCTTGTCCTTCGCGATGCGCGCCTCGTGACGCTGTTGCAGCGGTGCTACAAGCTCCTTCAGGTCGCCCGCGGGCAGGAAGGCCGCCGGCTTGATCGAGACCCACGGCAGCGCGTTGTCGAACGAGGACTCGCCGAAGCTTTCGATGTCGGAGGTCACCGGCAGCTTGATGTCCGGCGTCACGCCGCGCAGCTGCGTGGTGCCGCCATTCACGCGGAAGAACTGGGCGATCGTCATTTTCAGTTCGCCATAACGGACCTTTTCGGACTGCGAGAAGCGGTCGAGGTCGATCAGGGTCTGCACCGTGCCCTTGCCGAAGCTCGGCTCGCCGATCACGAGGCCGCGGCCGTAATCCTGGATCGCGGCGGCGAAGATTTCCGATGCCGAGGCCGAGCCGCGGTTGATCAGGACGCCCATCGGGCCGTCCCAGGCCAGGCCCGCATTCGTGTCGCTCTCGACTTCGACGCGGCCTTCTGCGGTGCGCTGCTGCACGATCGGGCCCTTGTCGATAAACAGGCCCGTCAGCTCGACCGCCTCGATCAGCGAACCGCCGCCGTTGTTGCGCAGGTCGATCAGGACGTTGTCGACTTTTTCCTTCTTCAGTTCGCCGAGGATGCGCTGGACGTCGCGCGTGGCGCTCTTGAAGTCCTTGTCGCCCTTGCGGCGCGCCTCGAAGTCCTGGTAGAAGGTCGGCAGCGAGATCACGCCGATGCGGCGCGTGACGCCGCCATCCTTGACCTGGATGATCGACTTCTTGGCGGCCTGCTCGTCCATGCTGATCTTCTTGCGCACCATCGAGACGGCGACGTGCTTGGCGTCGACGCCGGCGTCGCCGGGGATCACGTCGAGGCGCACAGTGGTGCCCTTCTCGCCGCGCACCAGCTGCACGACGTCGTCGATGCGCCAGCCGAGCACGTCGGTGAACGGAGCGTTGCCCTGGGCCACGCCGACGATGCGGTCGCCGACCTTCAGCTTGCCGGACTTGTCGGCCGGGCTGCCCGGCACGATTTCGCGGATGACCGTGTATTCGTCGCGCGACTGCAGCACGGCGCCGATGCCCTCCAAGGACAGGCGCATGGCGATGTCGAAGTTGTCGGCCGAGCGCGGGCCGAGGTAGTTGGTGTGCGGCTCGATCGCGGTGGCGTACGCGTTCATGAACATCTGGAACACGTCTTCGTTGTTCAGCTTTTGCAGGCGCGTGACGTAGCTCGCGTAGCGCTTGTCGAGCGTTTCGCGGATCGCTTTTTCTTCCTTGCCGGCCAGTTTCAGGCGCAGCCAGTCGTTCTTGACGCGCTTGCGCCACAGGTCGCGCACTTCCTCTTCGCCCTTCGCCCAGGGCGCCTTTTCGCGGTCGAGCTGCAGGGTTTCGTCGACCGTGAAGTCGAGCTTGGTCTTGAGCAGGCCGCGCGCATAGTTCATGCGGTCGGTAAAGCGCTGGTGGTAGAGGTTGTAGACCGTGAACGGCATCGTCAGGTCTTCGCTGTTGATGGCGTCGTCGAGCCGGGTGCGCATCGGCGCGAAGCGGTCGATGTCGGCCTGCGTGAAGTAGAGCTTTTCGCTGTCGAGCGTTTCGAAGTAGTTGTCGAAGATCTTTTGCGACATCGCGTCGTCGAGCGGGGTCGCCTTGTAGTGGTAGCGGCCGAGCACGCGCGACGCCCACAGCGCGGCCTGCGTCTGCGCGGCGACCGGCTTCATCTGCGTGGCGAGCTGCGTGGAGGCGACTTTTTCTGGCTGTGCGGTGACAGCGGGCGCGGATATGGCGAAGGCCAGGGCAACCATCAACATCTGCTTCTTCATGTATTCGTTCTCCGAACGTGAACTTATTTGTCTGCCTGCCAGGCACCCGATACTTCGCGGAAACGTCCTACGGTCAGGCTCGCGGTATCGGGTGCGGTACTAATGGTTTCAACCCATTCTACAGGAAGGCGCAGCGGCGCAGCGGCAGGTTCAACCGGGCATGCGTGCGAGATTAAGGCTGGCTTAAGGGCGAGCTGTCAGGTTTTTACAAACTGAAACAGAAGACCATGCCATTCGACCAGGGCGGCGGCGGCTACCGCAATCACGAGCCAGGGCCAGGAGCGCATTGCCAGGCGCCAATCCACCGGCGATGGCCAGAAGGACAGGAACTGGGGCGCGAGCAAGGGCGCCAGCGCCAGGTCGAGCGGGCCGAAGCGCCAGCCGGGCCCGGTGCGCCAGGCCGCCACCGCGAGCGGCACCAGCAACACCAGCAGCGGCGCCAGCGCGGCCGGGGCCGCGTTGTACCAGCGCAGGTTGGCGAAGGTGACGGACCCGAGCTCCCAGACCCGGCCGCGGCGGCGCGGGATCAGGTCGATGCCCACCGGTTCGGCATTGCTGAGCAGGCCGACGCCGAAGTGCGCCAGCTCGTGGCACAGGGTGCCGGGCGCGGTCAGCAGGAAGAAGGCCGGATGCGCGCGCGACAGCATCCAGAACAGGAAGGCGAGCGCCAGCGACGGCAGCAGGTAGAGGAGAAGGTCAGCCTGGGAGCACAGGAAAGCCGGCGCGCCGGACAACAGCGCGGCGCAGGCCGGCAGGTTCATCAGGCAGTCTTGGGGGCGTAGAAGCAGCGCCCGCAGGCCTGGCGGTAGCTTTCGTTGCCGCCGATGCTGACCTGTTCGCCTTCGTGGATGCGCCGTCCTTCGCTGTCGACGCGCACGTTCATCGTCGCTTTCTTGCCGCAGCTACAGATGTTCTTGATTTCCTCGATGTCGTCGGCCAGCGCCAGCAGGTAGGCCGAACCCGGGAACGGATCGCCGCGGAAATCGCTGCGCAGGCCGTAGCAGATGACAGGCACGCCGCGCACCTGGGCCAGCTGGTGCAGCTGCTGCACCTGGTCCTTGGTGAGGAACTGGGCTTCGTCGACCAGCACGCAGGCCACGGCCGGCGCGGCGGCCAGGAAATCGGTGCCGGCGTCGAAGGTATCGACCTGGCGCTGCGGGCCGAGGCGCGAGGTGATCAGGCCGACGCCGTAGCGGTTGTCGATCGCCGCCGTGTAGAGCTTGACCTGCTGGCCCTGCTCTTCGTAGTTGTGCGCGACCTGCAGCAGTGCCGTCGATTTGCCGGCGTTCATCGCCGAATACCTGAAATAGAGTATTGCCACTGGCCTGCCCTGTGCCCCGATCGGAAGAGCGCGATTATAGCAAGCGGGTATCGGGCAGCGCCAGCGGGCAGCCCATGAAAAAAGCCGCCGGCGCGCGGCGGCCTGGCTCGGCCGGAGCCTCGGTCAGCGCGAGCGGCGACCCACGCAGGCC
>JAQGLR010000102.1 GCA_028292765.1 Massilia sp.
CGGTCAGCGGCTGGTTCGAGACCGGCGTCATCTTGCCGTCGATCTTGATCGCGGGCGGGAAGCCGGCGGTGATGAAGAGGTCCGAGCCGCCCTTGCTGACCATCAGGCGCAGCAGGTCGAACATGAATTTGGATGCCTGGTCGCGTTCCATGATGTCCTTAGCCGGGGAAGTTTTCGGGTATTTTCGCGGCTGACCTTGCCGCGGCACTCGAGATCACGTTGCGGCGTACCAGGTCCGTCAGGTTCTGGTCGAGCGTCTGCATGCCGACGTTGCTGCCGGTCTGGATGGACGAATACATCTGGGCGATCTTCGCTTCGCGGATCAGGTTGCGGATCGCCGGGGTGCCGATCATGATCTCGTGCGCCGCCACGCGGCCGGAGCCGTCCCTGGTTTTCAGCAGGGTCTGCGAAATCACGGCCTGCAGCGATTCGGACAGCATCGCCCGCACCATTTCCTTCTCTTCAGCCGGGAACACGTCGACGATACGGTCGATGGTCTTCGCCGCCGACGAGGTGTGCAGGGTGCCGAACACGAGGTGGCCGGTTTCGGCCGCGGACAAGGCGAGACGGATGGTCTCGAGGTCGCGCAGTTCGCCGACCAGGATCGCGTCCGGGTCTTCGCGCAGCGCCGAACGGAGCGAGTTACTGAAGGAGAGCGTGTGCGGGCCGACTTCGCGCTGGTTGATCAGGCATTTTTTCGATTCGTGCACGAATTCGATCGGGTCCTCGATCGTCAGGATGTGCCCGTATTCGCTCTCGTTCAGGTGGTTGACCATCGCCGCCAGCGTGGTCGACTTGCCGGAGCCGGTCGGGCCGGTCACCAGCACCAGGCCGCGCGGTTTCAGGGCCAGTTCGCCGAAGATTTTGGGAGCGTTGAGTTCTTCCAGCGTCAGGATTTTCGACGGGATGGTACGCAGCACGGCGGCCGCGCCGCGTTCCTGGTTGAAGGCATTCACGCGGAAGCGCGCCAGGCCCGGAATCGCGAACGAGAAATCGCATTCGAGCACTTCTTCGTACTGCTTGCGCTGGCCGTCGTTCATGATGTCATAGATCATGGCGTGCACGTCCTTGTGCTCGAGCGGCGGCAGGTTGATGCGGCGTACGTCGCCATGCACGCGGATCATCGGCGGCAGCCCGGCCGAGAGGTGCAGGTCGGAGGCTTTGTTCTTGACCGAGAAGGCGAGTAATTCTGAGATGTCCATTTATAATCCCTGTGCCGTGAAGGGTGCAGCTCCGGCGTGCGCCTGAAGTACTTGCTCGTAGCAAAAACTTGGCATCGTCTCGAATATTGCCCACAAAAAACATTATGTCCACAATCGCTGTTAACTTGCAAGCTGTCGAAGCGACAATTACCGCTGCCGCGGCCGTCTCCGGAAGGCCCCGTTCGGCGGTTCAGTTGCTTGCTGTGTCGAAGACCTTCCCGGCGGAAGCTGTGCTGGAGGCGATGGCTGCCGGCCAGCGCGCGTTCGGCGAAAATTATCTGCAGGAAGGCGTCGAAAAGATCGCCGACGTGGCGCGCGCGCAACCCGCGCAATCGACGCAGTCGAGCGAGCCGGTCGAATGGCATTTCATCGGCCCGATCCAGAGCAACAAGACGCGCTCGATCGCGACCAGCTTCGCCTGGGTGCACACGGTCGAAAGATTGAAGATTGCCCAGCGCCTGTCCGAACAGCGCCCGCCCGAGATGGGCCTGCTGAACATCTGCCTGCAGGTGAACATCAGCGGCGAGGCCACCAAGAGCGGGGCGACCGCCGCCGAACTGCCCGAGCTCGCGCGCCAGGTGGCCTTGCTGCCGAACCTGCGCCTGCGCGGGCTGATGGCCATTCCCGAACCGCAAACCGATCCGGCCCTGCAGCGCGCCGCGTTCGCCAGGCTGCGCGCGCTCGGCGAGGACCTGCGTGCCGACGGCTTGACGATCGACACCCTGTCGATGGGCATGTCGGCGGACATGGAAGCGGCCATCGCCGAGGGCGCGACCATCGTGCGCGTGGGCAGCGCTATCTTCGGCCACCGCAATTACGACTAGGAGCGCGTAACAAAAGCCCCATGGCGGCGTTGCATTCGTCTCGCCGTACCAGCGTACTGTCTTCGCCGATCTCGCTCCGTCCTTGGGCCTTGCCCTGAGGCTTTTGTTACACACTCTAAATGACAGGATACGCAATGAACATCGCTTTCATCGGTGGCGGCAACATGGCCACCGCCTTGATTGCCGGGCTGGCCCAACAGGCCGGAAACCGCTTCCACGTGGTGGACCCGAATGCCGACGCGCTGGCACGCCTGGCCGCCCAGTATGGCGCGACCACCGCGCCCGCCATCGACGGCGAACTCGCCTCCGTCGATGTCATCGTGCTGGCCGTGAAACCGCAGCAGATGCGCGAGGTCGCGGCAGCGCTGGCGCCGCAGCTCGGTTCGCAACTGGTGCTGTCGATAGCGGCCGGGATCCGCAGCGCCGACCTGTCGCGCTGGATGAAGGGCTACGGCGCCATCGTGCGCGCGATGCCGAATACCCCGGCCTTGATCAGGCAGGGCATCACGGGCATGGTGGCGATGCCCGGCGTGACCGAGGGCCAGCGCGCGGCCGCCGACAGCGTGCTGCGCGCGGTTGGCCAGACCGTGTGGCTGGAGGACGAGGCGCTGATCGACCCGGTGACGGCGGTATCGGGCAGCGGCCCGGCCTACGTGTTCTACTTCCTGGAAGCGATGCAGGCGGCGGCCGTTGACATGGGCTTGAGCGAAGAGCAGGGCAAGCAGCTGGCGCTGGCGACCTTCGCCGGTGCGACGCAGCTGGCGGCGGAATCAAGCGAGTCGCTGGACGTGTTGCGCCAGCGCGTGACCTCAAAGGGCGGCACGACGCATGCGGCGATCAGCAGCATGGAGGGGGCGGGGCTAAAAGGGGCGATCGTCGAAGCGATGAAAGCCGCAGCGGCACGCGGGCGCGAGCTGGGTGACGAGTTGGGGGCGGATTAAGTTTTATGTAGGGCGGATGGCTCCACCCTACAGTCTTCATCAACGGCGGGTGTTGATCAGCAAGCCCAGCACGACGCCGACAGCCGCGCCGATACCGACCGCTTTCCACGGATTTTCCTTGACATACACATCGGTCGCCTTGGCGGCAGCCTTGGATTTTTCCACGACTTCCAGGTTGGTCAGGCCCTCTTTGGCGGTCGTGATGGCGCCCTCGAACTTGGCCTTGGCCGCCTCGAGCTGCTCGCCGGTCAGCGAACCGCCGTGGCGCAGCCAGGCTTCAGCGTCCTGGAGCACGGTTTTCAGGTCGGCCAGCAGTTGATCGCGGGCGCCGGTCTGGGTCGGGATTTTTTCCATCATGAGTGGACCTCTTTCTATGAAAAATAGGCCGCCATCGTGTGGACGGCGACGGAACATGCAATTCGGACAATATTATCCTAATGCATAGTCTAACGCGACACCCAGAAATAGTGCCGCACCTAACCAATTGTTGTGACGGAAGGCGGCAAAGCAGCGCATCCGGTCGCGGTCGCGGATGAGCGTGTAGTGATAAAGCGCCATCCCGGCGGCAGCCACCACGCCGCCCACGAACCACCAGCGCAGGCCGAGCATCCAGCCGCAGACCAGGTCGATCGCCAGCGCGACGCCGTAGCACAGCATCACGGCGGCGACATCGAAGCGCCCGAAGGTGATGGCCGAGGTGCGGATGCCGATCTTGAGGTCGTCGTCGCGGTCCACCATCGCGTATTCGGTATCGTAGGCCACGGCCCAGAACACATTCGCCACCAGCAACCACCAGGCGATGGCCGGTATCGCGTTCTGGATGGCGGCAAACGCCATCGGGATGCCGAAGCCGAAGGCGATGCCGAGATAGGCCTGCGGAATGGCGAAGAAGCGCTTGAAGTAGGGGTAGGTGCCGGCGACGATCACGGCCAGCACGGAGAGCTGTTTGGTCAGCGTGTTCAGCGGCAGGATCAGGAGGAAGGCGGCGATCGCCAGCACGGCGGCGACCATCAGCGCTTCCCAGCCCTTGATGCGCCCGCTCGTGAGGGGGCGGTCGACCGTGCGCTTGACGCGGCGGTCGAAGTCGCGGTCGGCGTAGTCGTTGATGGCGCAGCCGGCCGAACGCATCAGCGCGGTGCCGAGCACGAAGATCACGACGATGGCCGCGTCGGGCTTGCCGCCGGATGCCATCCACAGGGCCCACAGGGTCGGCCACAGCAGGAGAAGGATGCCGATCGGCTTGTCAGCGCGGACCAGCCGGAAGTAGAGCGCCAGCTTGTTCATGGATTCGCTTCTTGTCGCGCAAGAATATTGTGTACAAGACAGCGATTTTACCGGGTTTGGCGCGGGCGCTTACGCAGCCTTCTCCAGCGCCAGCATATCAACCCCCGACAATTCGCACTGCGCCACCGCATTGCACACCGCCTCGATCGCCGCGCGCCGCGTAAAACTCTTGCGCCACACGATCACCACGCGCCGCGACGGCGCCGGGGTCGAGAACGGCACGAACGCCAGCATCCCGTTCGGGTCATCCATGTCGCGCACCGAGGCGCGCGGCAGGACCGTGATGCCGATGCCGCTGGCCACCATGTGCCGGATCGTTTCCAGCGACGAGCCCTCGAAGGTGCGCTGCATGCCGTGGCCCGGCGACGCGAAACGCGCCATTTCCGGGCATACTTCGAGCACCTGGTCGCGGAAGCAGTGGCCAGTGCCGAGCAGCAGCATGGTTTCCGCCTTCAGGTCGTCCGCGGGAATGTCGCGGCGCCCGGCCCAGGGGTGGGCCTTCGGCACCGCCACCACGAAGGGCTCGTCGTACAGGGTCTGCATCAGCATGCCGTGGTCCGGCAGCGGCAGGGCCATGATGGCGGCATCGAGTTCGCCCTGGCGCAGCAGTTCCAGCAGTTTGACGGTGAAATTCTCCTGCAACACGAGCGGCATCTGCGGCACGTTGTCGATCAGGTTTTTTACCAGCGGCGGCAGCAGGTAGGGTCCGATGGTGTAGATCACGCCCAGGCGCAGGGGGCCTGCCAGCGGGTCCTTGTTCTGCTTGGCCAGTTCCTTGATCGCGGCGGTCTGTTCCAGCACGCGCTCGGCCTGGGCCACGATCTGCGCGCCGATCGGCGTGACCGACACCTCCGATCCGCCGCGCTCGAACAGCGTGACACCGAGCTCGTCTTCGAGCTTCTTGATGGCGACCGACAGGGTGGGTTGCGCAACGAAACACGATTCGGCGGCGTGGCCGAAATGTTTGGCGCGGGCGACGGCGACGATGTATTTCAGCTCGGTGAGTGTCATAGGCGTATGCTCAGTTGAATTGCAGGGGTGCAATGCTCAGGGAAGTACTTCGCTGCCACGCTCCCGGCCTGCACTGCCGAGAAATTGTATTTTACCGGGAATCTAGCCGATAATTGTCGGGCGGGCGGATATCGTTTGTCACCGTGTTCCTGATCCGGTCCCCGACCTTGGTCCGCGACCTTGGTCCCCGACCTTGGTCCGCGACCTTGGTCCCCAACGTCTTGAAAGGCAATGCATGTCCACTCCCTTCGGTGCGGCCGAGGCCCTCGCCTATATCCAGAAGCTGCTCACCGTCATGCACCAGCAGGGCGGTTCCGACCTCTTCATTTCCGCCGACTTCCCGCCGAGCATGAAGCAGCAGGGCGCGATGAAGCCGATGAGCCAGCAACGGCTGACCGGCGAAGTCACGCGCGCGCTCGCGCTGTCGCTGATGAACGAGCGCCAGCGGGCCGAGTTCGAGGCCGAAATGGAGTGCAATTTCGCGATCTCGCTGCCGAACGTCTGCCGCTTCCGCGTCAACGTCTTCGTGCAGCAGCAAAGCGTGAGCATGGTGGTGCGCACGATCGCCTCCGAAATCCCGAATTTCGACAAGCTCGAGCTGCCCGAGGTGCTGAAAGACGTCGTGATGACCAAGCGCGGCCTGGTGCTGGTCGTCGGCGGCACCGGTTCCGGCAAGTCGACCACGCTGGCGGCGATGATCGACTACCGCAACAGCCATTCCGCCGGCCACATCATCACGGTCGAAGACCCGGTCGAGTACGTCCACAAGAACAAGAACTGCCTGGTGACGCACCGCGAAGTGGGCGTCGACACCCATTCCTGGCATAACGCGCTGAAAAACACGCTGCGCCAGGCGCCGGACGTGATCCTGATCGGCGAGATCCGCGATACGGAAACGATGGAGCACGCGATCGCCTTTGCCGAAACCGGCCACCTGTGCCTCGGCACGCTGCACGCGAACAATGCCAACCAGACGATGGACCGGATCATCAACTTCTTCCCGGAAGAGCGGCGCAACCAGTTACTCATGGATATGTCCGCCAATTTGCGCGCCATCGTCTCGCAGCGCCTGATCCGCACGGAAGACGGCAAAGGCCGGAAAGCGGCGATCGAGATATTGCTGAACACGCCGACCATCGGCGAGATGATCCTGAAAGGAAACTTCCACAGCATCAAGGAGATCATGCACAAGTCGCGCGAGCTGGGCATGTGCACCTTCGACCAGGCCTTGTACGAGCTGTACAACAAGGGCTACATCGGCTACGAGGAAGCGATCCGCAATGCCGACTCGGCCAACGGCCTGCGCCTGCAGATCAAACTCTCGGGCGAGCGGCGCGAGATCGAGGAAGGCGGCGCGGCCAAGGCGTCGTCGCTGTCGATGATGCTCGAAGAAGAACCGGACGATCCCCCAACACCTGCTTGAACCCTCATTTAAGTCCCATGCCGAATTTTGAAAACAAGATCTGCTCGCGCGCCGAGCTCAAGGCGCGCGTCGCCGCCCTCCCGAAACCGGTCGTGCTGACCAACGGCGTCTTCGACATCCTGCACCGCGGGCACGTCACCTACCTGGCGCAGGCGCGCGAACTGGGCGCCTCGCTGGTGGTGGCCGCGAACACGGATGCGTCGGTCAAACGCCTCGGCAAGGGCGACGACCGGCCCCTGAACACCTTGCACGACCGCATGGCGGTGCTGGCGGCGCTGGAATCGGTGAGCCTGGTGGTGGAGTTCGACGAGGACACGGCGCTGGAAACCGTGCTCGAGGCCCGGCCCGAGATCTATGCCAAGGGCGGCGACTACCAGATGGATGCGATTCCCGAAGGGCAGGCGGTGCTGGCCTATGGCGGCCGGGCGGTGGCCATCGATTTCGAGCATGATCGCTCGACGACCAAGCTGTTGACAAAAGTGCGCGCCAGCTGAGAAGGCCCCGAACAGGCAATGCAAAAGGCACTCGGTATGATCCTGTTGATTGCGATTGCCGGCTACGCGGCCGCCTGCCTGGCCTTGTTTGCGTTCCAGCGCTCGCTCATCTACTTTCCTCCTGCGATCCCGTCCGTGCAGGCGCCGAGGACGTCGACACTGCTGGTGCCGGGCGCGCGGCTCCTGGTGTCCGAGCGGCCTTTGCCGGGAAAGCAGGCAGTCATCTACCTGGGCGGGAATGCCGAAGACGTGTCGGCGAGTTTGCCGCTGCTCGACAGCGCCTTTCCCGATCACGCTTTATACCTCATGCATTACCGCGGCTATGCGGGCAGCTCGGGAAAACCGACTGAAAAGGCGCTGGTGTCCGATGCGCTGGCGCTGTTTGACCGGGTACGGGCCGAACACAGTGAGATCGTGGTGATTGGCCGCAGCCTCGGCACCGGCGTCGCCGTGCAGGTGGCGACCCTGCGCCCGGTCAGCAAGCTGGTGCTGGTCACGCCATTCGACAGCCTCGGCGCGCTTGCCGCCCGGCAGTTCCCGTATTTCCCGGTGCGCTGGCTGCTCAGGGACCGCTACGAATCGGGAAAGTATGCGGGCCAGGTCAAGGCGCCCACCCTCATCATCGTGGCCGACCAGGATGAAATCATTCCGGGGCGGAGTACCGAGCTGCTGTTCTCGCGCTTTGCAAACGGCGTGGCCTCGATGAAAGTGGTTGAAGGAGTGGGGCATAACTCGATCTCCGACAGCGCAGCGTATATTCCGGCGCTTCAGTGGGCGCGTTGACGACCGCCCGCCCAGAATCAGGTCCCGCCCGCATACCCATTCTGCCGCCAGGCCTCGTACACCACCACCGCCACCGTATTCGACAGGTTCAGGCTGCGGTTGTCCGGCATCATCGGCAGGCGGATGCGCTGGGATGGCGGGAAACTCTCACGCAGCGCCGGGTCGAGGCCGCGCGACTCGGCGCCGAACACGAAGACGTCGCCCGGCCTGAAGGCGGCATCGGCGAAGGGCGACGAGCCGTGGGTCGTCAGCGCGAACATGCGCGACGGGTCGGGTTTCGCATCAAGCAGGAACGCATCCCAGTCCTTGTGCACTTTCATGGTCGCGTAATCGTGGTAATCCAGCCCGGCGCGGCGCATCTTGGCGTCGTCGAGCGGGAAGCCGAGCGGCTCGATCAGGTGCAGTTGCACGCCGGTGTTGGCGCACAGGCGGATGACGTTGCCCGTGTTGGGCGGGATTTCGGGTTCGACCAGGACGACGTGAAACAAGTAATTCTCCTCGATAATCAATACGGCTTCAATGCGCGGCTTCAGTGCGGAGGCGTCCGTGAGAACACCAGGTTCGACACGCGCGCGGCGCCGGCCGCTTTCAGGGTGGCGGCCAGCTCGTTCAGTGTATGGCCGCTGGTCATGACGTCGTCGACGACGCCGACATGGCGGCCGTGCACCAGATGCGCCATTTCCGGCGCTACCTCGAACGCGCCGCGGATATTGCGTGCACGTTCACGGGGCGACACGCCGGACTGCGCCACGGTTTCGACGGCGCGCGTCGCCAGGCGCGGCAGCAGCTCGATATCGAGCGCGCCGGCCAGCGGCCGGGCGATCTCGAGCGCCTGGTTGAAGCCGCGCTCGCCCAGCCTGCGCGGCCCCAGCGGCACCGGGCACAGGACATCGGGCAGCGTCCAGCCCGGTTGCATCAGCACGGCGTCGCGCAGCAAGGCGCCGAACCAGGGCGCCAGCGGTAGCTGGGCGCCGAATTTCAGGCCCAGCACCAGCGCGTCGAGCGGCGCCACATAGTCGACGGCGGCAATAGTGGCGTCGAAGGCCGGAGGCTCGGCGAGACAGTTACCGCAACGCCCGGCAGTCGCTTCAGGACCGAGCGGGTTGGCGCAGCATGCGCAGCGCAGCCCATTGAGCGTGGCGTAACGCGATTGGCAATGCACGCAGACGACCTTGGGCGCCAGCTCGCCGCACAGCGCGCAGGAGCAGGGCAGCAGCGTATGGACCAGCCCCGTCGCCAATGCGCGCGGCCAGCGGATCGACCATCGTTCCAGGTGCCCGGGCATCGGCTCGCATCCCCGCAAACATGTACACTCCCGCCATTATCTCATTTGAACGCAACAGAACTATGGCTTCTCCCTCGTCCCAAACGAAAATGAGCGCGCCGATTGACGGGCAGCGCGTGCGTGCGCTGTTTGCGGAACCGCAGCGCGTGGCCGCGGCCGACTTCCTGCGCCGCGAGATCGCCGAACGCATGCACGAGCGGCTGAGCCTGGTGAAGATCGTGCCGCAGCGCGTGCTCGATGCCGGCTGCGGCGCCGGGCCGGATCTTGCTACCTTGCAGAAGAGCTATCCGGCGGCCCAGATCGTCGGGCTCGATGCTTCCGCCGCCATGCTGGCCGGCGCGAAAGCGCCGCCTCCCGCGATGCGCTCGCTCAACCAGATGCTCAGCCGCCTGATGCCGGCCAGGGCCGGCGTGGATCTCGTGTGCGGCGATTTCGGCAACCTGCCATTCGGGCCGAACTCGCTCGACCTGGTGTGGTCCAACCTGGCGCTGCACTGGCATCCCCAGCCCGACCGCGTGTTCGCCGAATGGCGCCGCACCTTGCGCGTCGATGGTTTGCTGATGTTCTCGAATTTCGGTCCCGACACCTTCAAGGAACTGCGCGCCGCCTTTGCCGCGCTGGACGAAACGCCGCATACGCTGCCTTTTGTCGACATGCACGACTTCGGCGACCAGTTGGTGGAGGCCGGTTTCTCGACGCCGGTGATGGATGCCGAGCGCATCACCGTCACCTATGGCACGGTCGAGGCGTTGCTGGCCGACGTGCGGGCGATTGGCGGCAATCCTTTGGCGACGCGCCGCCGCGGGCTGGTCGGGCGCGCGGCCTGGGGGCGGATGGTCGATGCGCTGGAGGCGGGGCGTGGGGCGGACGGCAAGATCGCGCTGACCTTCGAGGTGATTTACGGGCACGCCTTCCGGCCGGTGCCGAAGACCACCGCGGCAGGGGAGTCGATTGTGCGATTTCAGCCGCGCAAGGCGTAGGGTGGACGGGACCATCGCGTTCGCACAGCGGCATAATCCGGGCAAGACCCGCGCGGCAACAGCCGATGCCCCGGCGCACGAAATAACCCGGTCATGGCAAGAATTTTCCTTGAATAAAAATTAGCGATTTGAGTATAATCAATGACTATTTTTTCGCCCCGTGAGCCAAAAACGCTTAAGAACTAGGCAAAACGGTCAAGAAAATAGAAAATTGAAAAAAGCAGCATCAGCAAGTTTCGCGCCCGTCAGTGTGTATGCAGTTGCTGGTGGACGCCCCTGGGTTTCACCCGTAGCGCGTCCACATGCCGCGCCGTCGGGAGCCAGGCTTGCACTGGTTTCGGAGCGGCGGCGGTTCGTTCATGGAATTGCTGACCGTTTAAAAATATTCTTATATTTGGTGGTTGGGGACAATTCATGACATATGCAAAGCGACTTCACGCCTTGATGCTCGGTCTGGCGGTATCGACCAGTATCCCGGCACTGGCAGCTCCGGAGATCACGGGCCGGCCGGTGGAATACCAGTTGAACATGCAAACTCCGGTAACTGGTATCGGCGCAGAAATCTACAGCATGCATAACTGGCTGATGATCGTCTGCCTCGTCATCTTCGTCGCCGTCTTCGGCGTCATGTTCTACTCGGTGTTCAAGCACCGCAAATCCCTCGGCCACAAGCCTGCCACCTTCCACGAATCGACCGCCGTCGAAATCGCCTGGACGATCGTGCCCTTCCTGATCGTCATCGGCATGGCCCTGCCTGCCACCAAGACCGTCATTGCCCTGAAAGACACCTCGAATGCCGACCTCACCATCAAGGCGACCGGCATGCAGTGGAAATGGGGCTACGACTACCTGAAGGGCGAGGGCGAGGGCATCAGCTTCCTGTCGAACCTGGCCACCCCGCGCACCCAGGTCGGCGAGCCGGGCGTGCCGGCCACCGAAGCGCGCAGCGAAAACTACCTGCTCGAAGTCGATAACGAAATGGTGGTTCCGGTCGGCAAGAAGATCCGCATGGTCTTCACCGCCAACGACGTGATCCACGCCTGGACCATTCCCGCCTTCGCCATCAAGCAGGATGCAATCCCCGGTTTCGTGCGCGACGGCTGGTTCAAGGCCGAAAAGATCGGCGTGTACCGCGGCAACTGCGTCGAACTGTGCGGCAAGGACCACGCCTTCATGCCGATCGTCGTGCGCGTCGTCTCCGCCGAGGATTACACTGCCTGGGTCGCCGGCGAGAAGAAGAAAATGGCCGCGCTGGCGGACGATCCGGCCAAGGTCTGGACCATCGACGAACTGAAGACCAAGGGCGAGCAGGTGTATGCCGCCAACTGCGTGGCCTGCCACCAGGCCAACGGCAAGGGCGTGCCGAACGCCTTCGCGCCGCTGGACGGCTCGGAAGTCGTCAACGGTCCGAAGCACCCGCAGATCGACGTGCTGCTCAATGGCCAGGACACGCCGCGCTACGCCTCGGCCATGCCGGGCTGGAAGCAGCTGTCGGACACCGAGATCGCCGCCGTCATCACCTATACCCGCAATACCTGGTCAAACAAGGCTGCGGAAAACATCGTTCAACCGGCCGAGATTCTGGCTGCACGTAGCAAGTAACCTAGCAAGCAATCAGTTCCCAGGATACCGACATGACTACCAGCACTATCGACCACGCGCACGACGACCATCACGGCCACGACCATGCGCACGAGATGCCTACCGGCGCGCGCCGCTGGCTGTTCGCCACCAACCACAAGGACATCGGCACGCTCTACCTGTGGTTCTCGTTCATCATGCTGCTCTCGGGCGGCGTGCTGGCGCTGATGATCCGCACCGAGCTGTTCCAGCCCGGCCTGCAGTTCTTCCGTCCCGAGTTCTTCAACCAGCTGACCACCATGCACGGCCTGGTGATGGTGTTCGGCGCGATCATGCCGGCCTTTGTCGGCTTCGCCAACTGGATGATCCCGCTGCAGGTGGGCGCATCCGACATGGCGTTCGCGCGCATGAACAACTTCTCGTTCTGGCTGCTGCCGCCGGCGGCGCTGCTGCTGGCCGGTTCCTTCTTCTCGCCGGGCGGCGCCACCGCCGCCGGCTGGACGCTGTATGCGCCGCTCTCGACCCAGATGGGGCCGGGCATGGACATGGCGATTTTCGCGATGCACATCATGGGCGCCTCGTCGATCATGGGGTCGATCAACATCATCGTCACCATCCTGAACATGCGCGCCCCGGGCATGACGCTGATGAAGATGCCGATGTTCTGCTGGACCTGGCTGATCACCGCCTTCCTGCTGATCGCCGTGATGCCGGTGCTCGCGGGCGCCATCACCATGACCCTGACCGACCGCCACTTCGGCACCTCGTTCTTCAACGCCGCCGGCGGCGGCGATCCGGTCATGTACCAGCACATCTTCTGGTTCTTCGGCCACCCCGAGGTCTACATCATGATCCTGCCGGCCTTTGGCATCGTCTCGCAGATCATCCCGGCCTTTGCGCGTAAACCCTTGTTCGGCTACGCCTCGATGGTCTACGCGACCGCATCGATCGCCGTGCTGTCGTTCATCGTCTGGGCGCACCACATGTTCACCACCGGCATGCCGGTGACTTCGCAACTGTTCTTCATGTACGCCACCATGCTGATCGCGGTGCCGACCGGCGTGAAGGTGTTCAACTGGGTCGCCACGATGTGGAAGGGCTCGATGACCTTCGAGACGCCGATGCTGTTCGCGGTCGGCTTCATCTTCGTGTTCACGATGGGCGGCTTCACCGGCCTGATCCTGGCCGTGACCCCGGTCGACATCCAGGTGCACGACACCTATTACGTGGTGGCGCACTTCCACTACGTGCTGGTCGCCGGTTCGCTGTTCGCGCTGTTCGCCGGTTTCTACTACTGGGCGCCGAAGTGGACCGGCCACATGTATCCGGAAGGCCGCGGCAAGATGCACTTCTGGCTGTCGCTGATCACCTTCAACGTCACCTTCTTCCCGATGCACTTCCTGGGACTGGCCGGCATGCCGCGCCGCTACGCCGACTACGCGGTGCAGTTCACCGACTTCAACATGATCGTCTCGGTGGGCGCCTTCGGTTTCGGCCTGTCGCAGGTGTACTTCCTGTTCGCGGTGGTGCTGCCGACCATCCGCGGCGGCGCCAAGGCGGCCGCCAAGCCGTGGGAAGGCGCCGAGGGCCTGGAGTGGACCGTGCCGAGCCCGGCGCCGTTCCATACCTTCGAGACTCCGCCGCTGGTGAAGTAATGAATCCGCAGAAGAAGCCCAACAACCGCAAGACGGCGCTGCTGCTGTGTGTGATTGCCGCGTTCTTCTTCGCGGCGGTCATCCTCAAACGCCTCTGGATGTGACATGAGCTATACCCCAAGCGAGCGCCTGCGCCTGAACCGCTCCACCTTCGGCAAGCTGGTGGTGGTGGCGGTGATGATGTTTGGCTTCGGCTATGCGCTGGTGCCGGTCTACCGCCAGATGTGCGAGGTGCTCGGCATCAACGTGCTGACCCAGCAGGACGGCACCGTCGAGCGCCCGGCGAACACCCAGGTCGACACCTCCCGCTTGATCACGGTGGAGCTCGACGGCAACTCCCAGGGTTCGTGGCGCTTCCGCCCGACGACGCGCAGCATCCAGGTGCATCCGGGCGAGCTGGCGACCGTCGTGTACGAGGTCGTGAATACCCAGCCGCGCGCGGTAAAGGCGCAGGCGATCCCGAGTTATGCGCCGCAGTCGGCGACGCCGCACTTCAAGAAAGTCGAATGCTTCTGTTTCCGCGAGCAGACCATGAAGCCGAACGAAGCGCGCCAGATGCCGGTGGTATTCTTCATCGACCCGAAGCTGCCGAAGGAAGTGAAGACGATCACCCTGTCGTACACGTTTTTTGAAATCGCCGGCGCGGTGGCGGCCAAATGATGGACGCGGACGAGCAGCCGCCGGAATCGCGCCGCAAGTCGTCGTTCGGGCGGTCGATGAAGGCCGTGTTCTGGTCGTTTTTCGGGGTGCGCAAGCGCCGCGACTACGAGGATGACGCGGCCAACCTGAATCCGTTCCACGTGATTCTCGCCGCGCTGCTGGGCCTGGCGATCTTCATCGGCGTGCTGGTGCTGCTGGTGAAGATCGCGGTCGCGCAGTAAAACAAGTTTTTCAGCAATCCATTCAAAGAAGATTGATTCAGGAGATGAAGATGAGTTTGCCAAACACCGCGCCAAACACCGCGCCGCATTACTTCGTGCCGGGCCCTTCCATGTGGCCGATGGCCGGCGGCATATCGATGCTGGTGACGATGGTCGGCGCGTCCGCCTGGGTCAACAGCGCATCCTGGGGGCCGTCCGTCTGCATCGCCGGCATCGTCGCGATGCTGACCGTGCTGTACTTCTGGTTCGGCGAGGCCATCGGCGAGTCGGAATCGGGGCAGTACAGCCGCAACATCGACGCCTCGTTCCGCTGGTCGATGAGCTGGTTCATCTTCTCGGAAGTGATGTTCTTCGCCGCCTTCTTCGGCGCGCTGTTCTATGCCCGGGCGATCTCCATGCCCTGGCTGGCCGACCTCGACCACAAGGTCCTGTGGCCCGACTTCGCCGGCCAGTGGGGCAACACCGGCCCGGCCGGCGTGGTCGAAAGCTTCAACACGATGGGCCCGTTCCCGATCCCGACCATCAACACCGCGCTGCTGCTGCTGTCGGGCGTGACGCTGACCATCTCGCACCACGCGCTGCGCGCCGGCCACCGCCGCAACACGGCCGTCTGGCTGTTCGCCACCATCCTGCTGGGCGCGATCTTCATGGGCTTCCAGGTCTATGAATACATGCACGCTTACCAGGAACTGAACCTGAAGATGACCTCGGGCATCTACGGCTCGACCTTCTTCATGCTGACCGGTTTCCACGGCTTCCACGTGACGCTGGGCGCGATCATGCTGTCGGTGATCCTGTACCGCGTGCTGCGCGGCCACTTTACGGCTGACAATCACTTCGGTTTCGAGGGCGCGGCCTGGTACTGGCACTTCGTCGACGTGGTCTGGCTCGGCTTGTACGTCGTGGTGTACTGGCTGTAAGCCAGCCCGGCGTATGGGTTGAAGCGGGGGCAGTCCACGCGAGTGGCTGTCCCCGTGTTGTATGCGGCTAGCGGATGCCGGTCGGCTGGATCCAGCCCATCTTGTAGGACGCCAGCAGGATCAGGAAGAGGGTGATCGACAGGCCGACGCGCATCGCCAGGGCTTGCACCGTGCGGTTGCTCCGGCCCTTGTCCTTCATCAGGAAGAACAGCGCCGAACCGAGGCTGGCGATGATCAGGATGAAGGCGATGGCGACGAAGGTTTTCATGGTCGGCCCGACGGTATCGAAGATGGAGTTTCATTGTAATGCGTTTGGCATTTCGGTTTAGGACCATTCCGTTTGTTGCGACGGTGCTGCTGGTGGCCTTGGGGATAGCCTTGGGGAACTGGCAGATGCGGCGGGCAGGCGAGAAGCTGGCGCTTGCGGCGCGCATGGCGGAGCGGTCGGCCGCGGCGCCGGTCACCTTGGGCGGTGGGAGTGTGCATGGGCAAGAGCGCGTGGACTCAGGCGCCTTGCGCGGCCCGCTCCACCCCGGGAACTTCGAGTATCGGCGGCTGCAGGTGACGGGGGAATGGGTTGCCGGCTGGCCGCTGTTCCTCGATAACCGGCCGCAGGACGGAAGGGCCGGTTTTTACCTGGCGATGCCGTTTAAAATAGCGGGTTCGGACGCACATGTGCTGGTGCTGCGCGGGTGGTTGCCGCGTGATCCGCGCGAGTACACCCGGCTGCCGAATGTCGCGACGCCGCGCGGTACGGTGACGATCGAGGGGATCGCCACCGCCAGTGCCGGCAATGTCATGCAGCTCGGTACGCCAGGGGCCTTGAAGCCGGGCGCCATCGTGCAGAACCTGACGGTGGACGAGGCGGCGCGCGCGACCGGATTGCGCCTGCAGCCGTTCTTCGTACAGCAGACGGGTCCCGGCACGCCGGGCGACTCGCTGGTGCGCGACTGGCCGGCGCCGGCAAGCGGTGTCGACAAGCACCATGGCTATGCCTTCCAGTGGTATGCGCTGGCGGCGATGGCTGTCTTATTTTTCGTGATTACGGGATTTCGAAGTGGAAGAAAACAAGTTGTCTGAACAGCCGGTAAGCAGCCAGAACGATCCGCGGCGGCGCATGTCGGGGCGCTGGAAGCTGCTGGCGCTGCTGCTGGTGTGCGCGGCGCCGATCATCGCTTCCTACGTCACCTATTACATCATCAAGCCGACCGGGCGCACCAACTACGGCGCCTTCATCGACCAGCGCGCGCACCCGATGCCGACGCTGGCCAGCACCACGCTCGACGGCCGCCCCGAAACGCTCGAGCAGTACGCCGGCAAGTGGATCATGGTGAAGGTCGGCGGCGGCGCCTGCGATGAAGCCTGCCTGAAGCAGCTGTTCGCGATGCGCCAGTGGCGCACGATGCAGGGCAAGAACATGGACCGCGTCGAGCGCGCCTGGCTGATCACCGACGACGCACCGGTGGACACGATGCTGATCCGCCAGTACGACGACATGCACATGCTGCGCGTGTCGCCCGAGGCGCTCGTGAAATGGCTGCCGGTGGAAAAGGGCGGCAAGCTGGAAGACCACATCTTCCTGGTCGACCCGCGCAGCAACCTCATGATGCGCTTCCCGAAAGACCCGGACCCGCGCCGCGTGCACAAGGACCTCGCCAAGCTGCTCAAAGCCTCGGCGATCGGATAAAACATGGCAGCAAGCACCCTGTTCCAGTTAGGCCTGATGGGCCTGTTCGTGGCCAGCATCCCGCTGACCATGGTCTGGCTGTCTTCCGACGCCAACAAGTACCGCAAGCTGGTCTGGGTGATGGCCTTCCTCACCTTCGACCTGATCGTGTTCGGCGCCTTTACGCGCCTGACGGACTCGGGCCTGGGCTGCCCGGACTGGCCAGGCTGCTACGGCGCCGCGAATCCCTTCATCGCCCACGAGCAGATCGCGGCGGCCGAAGCCGCCATGCCGACCGGGCCGGTGACGCAAGTAAAAGCCTGGATCGAGATGATCCACCGCTATCTCGCCATGGGCATCGGCGTGCTGATCATGGCGCTGATGTTCCAGTCGATCCGCCAGTGGCGCAAAACGCACCAGAAGGCATTCGCCCCGGCCATGCCGGCCGCGCTGTTCGTGTTCGTCTGCATCCAGGGTGCGTTCGGCGCCTGGACCGTGACGATGAAGCTGCAACCGGCCATCGTCACCATCCACCTGTTGCTGGGCATGCTGCTGCTGGCCATGCTGGTGTGGCTGGGCGAGCACGAAAACGGCTTGCTCGCTCCCGTGGCCCCAGTCCGCAACCCGGGCAGCCTGCGCGGCCTGCGCACGCTGGGCTTGCTGGCGGCCGTGGTGCTGGTCGTCCAGATCGCCCTCGGCGGGTGGGTAAGTACTAACTACGCAACCCTGGCCTGCGACGAATTCCCCCTGTGCGACGGCAAGCTCGTGCCGGAAATGGACTTCGAGCACGGCTTCACGCTCTGGCGCAAACTCGGCATGACGGCGGCGGGCGACTACCTGCAGTTCCCGGCCCTGGTCGCCATCCACTGGGTGCACCGGAACTTTGCGATCGTGGTGACGCTGGTGCTGGGCTGGGCGGCGTGGCGCGCAATGCGTGAGCCGGCACTGCGGCGCACGGGACGCCTGCTGGCGCTGGCCCTGCTGGTGCAACTCTTCACGGGCGTGGCGACGGTGTTCTTCGACTTCCCGCTCGCCATTGCCGTATTGCATAACGCCGGGGCCGCTGTCCTTGTCGTGCTGGTGACCATGTTAAACTACAAGGTCAAGACCTTACTCGAAGTATCGCAGTGCAGTTCCGCGAATGCGGACGCCCTTGCGAACTCGTATCGATGACCACCCAAACCGCCCTCCAACCGCTAAGCCGCATCGCCCAGTACTGGACGCTGACCAAGCCACGGGTCACCCAGCTTGCCGTGTTTTGCGCCGTCATCGGCATGTTCCTCGCCACCGACGGCTTCCCCGGCTGGCGCGTCCTGATCGCCGGCACCGCCGGCATCTGGCTGCTGGCCGGCGCCGCGTTCGCCGTCAACTGCCTGATCGAGGCCGAGATCGACGCGCGCATGGCACGCACCGCGCGCCGCGCCACCTCCACCGGCGAACTGACGCGCAACCAGACGCTCGTGTTCTCAGGCATCATCGGCGGCCTCGGCATGCTGGTCCTGTACACGCTCGTCAATCCGCTGACGATGTGGCTGACCTTCGTCACGTTTGTGGGATATGCGGTCGTCTACACCATTTACCTGAAACCGGCCACGCCGCAGAACATCGTCATCGGCGGCCTGTCGGGCGCGATGCCGCCGGCGCTGGGCTGGGCGGCGGTGGCCAACGAAGTGCCGATGCAGGCCTGGCTGCTGGTCCTGATCATTTTCGTGTGGACGCCGCCGCACTTCTGGGCGCTGGCGATGTACCGGCGCGACGATTACGCGCGCTCGGGCCTGCCGATGCTGCCGATCACCCACGGCATGGACTATACCGGCCACCAGGTATGGCTGTATTCGCTGGCGCTGTTCGCCACCACCATGCTGCCGTTCGCCGTGCGCATGAGCGGCCTGATCTACCTGGTGTCGGCCATCGTGTTGAACGTCCTGTTCCTGCGCCACGCCTGGCGCGTGCACAAGCACTACAGCGACCAGGCGGCGCGCAAGGCTTTCGCTTATTCGATCGTGTACCTGTCGCTGCTGTTCGCGGCACTGCTGGTCGACCATTACTTCCGGTTCTGACATGAAAAAACTCTTTACTGCAGGGGTGCTGGCGCTGGCCCTGCTCGCCGCCGGCTGCGACAAACTGGCCTCGAAGCCGACCGCCTTCCAGAACACCGACCTGACCGGGCTCGATTACGCCAAGGGCTTTTCGCTGACCGACCATACCGGCAAGCCGCGCACCCTGGCCGATTTCAAAGGCAAGCTGGTCGTGCTGTTCTTCGGCTATACCCAGTGCCCGGACGTGTGCCCGACCACGATGGCCGAGATGGCCGCCGTCATGAAGGAACTCGGGCCGTCGAGCGACGAGGTGCAGGTCCTGTTCGTCACGCTCGACCCCGAGCGCGACACCCAGCAGCTGCTGTCCGAATACGTGCCGGCTTTCGACAAGCGCTTCCTCGGCCTGCGCGGCACCCCTGAGCAGACGGCGCAGACGGCGAAGGAATTCAAGGTCTTCGTGTCGAAGGTAAAGGGCACGGAACCGGGAAGCTACACGGTCGACCACACGGCCGGCAGCTATGTTTTTGACCGCGAGGGCAGGGTGCGCCTGTTCCTGCGCCACGGCCAAGGCCCGGCACCAATCGTCCACGACCTACGCCAACTGCTATGATGTGGTAAATACATCAGGCGCTTTAATGGAATCACGACCCGGCAGGAACTACACCCGCATCGCCACCGTCGTCCTGCTCACGCTGGGCTGCCTCTTCGTTTTAAAACCCTTCCTGCCCGCGATCCTGTTCGCGGCTGCCGTCGTCATCTCTTCCTGGCCGATGTACCTGCGGGTCCTGTCCTGGATGAAGGGCCGCCGCTCGCTGGCGGCCCTGACGATGACGCTGAGTCTCACCCTGCTGGTCATCATCCCGCTGGCCAGCGTCGCCTACAACCTGGCCGACGACGTGGCCACCACCTTCGGCCAGATGCGCTACGCGATCGAACACGGCGAGCTGCTGCCCCCCGAGTGGGTGCGCCAGCTGCCGTTCGTCGGCGAATCGTTCGACGCCTACCTGCGCCAGCTCGTGGCCAGCCGCGACCAGATGCTGGCGCTGGCCCAGCGCATGGTGGAGCCGGCGCGGCGTTACCTGATGGCGGGCGGGCTCATGCTCGGCGGTGGCGTCGTGCAGATGAGCCTGGCGGCCTTTGTCAGCTTCTTCCTGTACCGCGACGGCCAGGCGCTGATTGCCGTCACCTCGGCGATGATGGCCAAGGTGATGGGAGAGAGCGCGCAGGCGGTGTGGGATATCGTCGGCCAGACCACGCGCAGCGTCATGTACGGGCTGCTCGGCACGGCGCTGGCGCAGGCGCTGGTGGCGGCGATCGGTTTTTCGATTGCCGGCGTGCCGGCGGTGCCGCTGCTGTCCGTGCTCGTGTTCCTGACCTCGCTCGTCCCGGTCGGCCCGCCGATGATCTGGGGCGGGGCGGCGATCTGGCTGTTTTCGCAGGGCAGCACCGGCTGGGGCATCTTCATGATCATCTGGGGCGTGTTCCTGATCAGCGGCGTCGACAACGTGGTGCGGCCGATGCTGATCAGCCGCGGGACCAGCCTGCCGTTCCTGCTCACCTTGCTGGGGGTGCTGGGCGGGGTGATCGCCTTCGGCTTCGTGGGGATGTTCATCGGGCCGGTGCTGCTGGCGGTGGGGTATTCGCTGATCAGCGAATGGACGGGGACGCGCGATCCGATTGTGAAGCAGAACGCCGAGAAGACGGTGTAGGGTTCCCACCCTACGCCAGCAGCGTGCGCAGGCGCTCGAAATCGATCGGCTTGGTCAGGTGATGGTCGAAGCCGGCATCGAAAGCCAGCTGTTTGTCCGCGTCCTGGCCCCAGCCGGTCGCGGCGACCAGCAGCATGCCGGCGCCGCCCGGCAGGGCGCGCGTGCGGCGCGCCAGTTCGTAGCCGTTCATGTCGGGCAGGCCGATGTCGA
>JAQGLR010000138.1 GCA_028292765.1 Massilia sp.
CGGGCGGCAGCTCGGTATCGATCAGCAGGTGGTGGTGGCCCGTGTTGGCGAACCGCACGCCCTTCGGCGCCACACCCATGTGGCGCAGCCCGAACCAGACGCGAAACGGTTTACCCGCCGCCAGCACCTGGCCATCGTTCGGCCAGCCGATGTAGCAGTAGGCGTTGCCGGGAGCGTTGGTGGAAGCTTCGCTCCCGCCTGCCAGTACGCCAGTCAGGGCAAGGACGGCGAACAGTGTGCGCATTGTCTCCTCCCCTGGACGCGGCAGTCGCATGTGGTCACCTAGCGGACCGTCACCGTGATTTTCTTCGACACGACGGGCGGCGTGTGCGGCACGTGGTTCATGTCCCCTACCAGCAATTGCAAGGTGTGCGTACCGGGCGGCAGTTCGATGCGGGCCTCGGTCTCGCCCGCGCCGAAGTGCAGGTGGTTGCGGTCGTTCGGGATCGGTTCCGTCATCGACGGCAGCGCGGTATCGATCAGCACGTGATGATGGCCGGTATCCGGAATGTCGGTGCCCTTGGGCGCGACGCCCATGTTACGCAATCCCATCCGCAGCCAGAACCTCCCCCCTTCGATGACGGTGCCGTCGTGCGGCCAGATGAAGTACACCTGGGCGTTCGACGGATTTGCGGCAGGCTCGGCCACCGCGCCGGCACTTGCGGCAGCGGAATGCAGGACTGCCACCAGCAACACAGGAAGGACGGCGGTGTGGCGCATGACGGAAAACTCCAGCCGGGGTCGTATGGATGTGCGCATCGATACATCTAAATCTGGCACACTCTCAGTCAGATCGCAAGTCAATTCCTGTCAATGGCAGCATGGACGAGGAGCGGCACATGTGGCACACGCTGTGGAAGCTTTGCGTACTGGCCGGGCCCGCCTTGGCGTGTTGCGGCAATGCGCAAGGCCGCACGCCCGACATGCAGGCGCCGGGCATTGTGCCGAAAGCGAGCCCCGAACAATTCGAACTGGCTTTCTGGAATTCGATCAAGGACAGCACCCACGCCAGCGATTACGAGGCCTACCTGAAGGCGTATCCGAAGGGACGATTCGCGGCGCTGGCGCAAGCCAGGGTGGCCCGCCTGCGCGCCCCGCCGGCCCAGGGCGCGGCGACAGCGCAGGGCTCGCCGGCGCCCCCTCCCAAGGCGAAACCGGCGCCGGCCAAGCCAGCCGCGCCTTCCACCGCACCCGCCGCCGCACCGGCCGTGGCGAGGGCGGGCGCCAAGGCGGAAGCCGAAATCAGGGATTGCCCGGCTTGCCCCGTGCTGGTCGCCATCCCCGCCGGCTCGTTCACGATGGGGAACAATTCGAGCGACCCCAGCGAGAAGCCGGCGCACCAGGTCACCATCGGAGCGCCGTTTGCGATCGGAAAATTCGAAGTCACCGTGCAGCAGTGGAATGCCTGCGTGGACGCCCGCGGCTGCCCGCAGGTCGCGCAGCCGGCGGATACGCCCGCCAATGCGCCGATGCGCGACGTCAGCTGGGACGACGCCCAACAGTATGCGAAGTGGCTGGTCGCCGCCAGCGGCAAGCCCTACCGCTTGCCCACCGAGGCCGAATGGGAGTTCGCGGCCCGGGGCGGCACCGCGACGCGCTACTGGTGGGGCGAACAAACGGTGGCGGGAAAAGCCAACTGCAAGGATTGCGGGCCACCCTGGACGGCCGACCGGCCAGCCAGCGTGGGGACATTTTCCGCCAACCCATACGGACTGTACGACACCAGCGGCAGCGTGTGGGAATGGGTCGGCGACTGCTGGCACACCAACTTCAGGGATGCGCCCGCCGATGGCCGCTCGTGGGACCAGCCCAGTTGCAGGGTCCGGGTGATCCGCGGCGGGTCCTGGCGCGAAGGGGCCGCCTATATGGTCGCCTCCACGCGCTTCCGCTACGACGCCAGCGTGCGCCAGTCGCAGAACGGTTTCAGGGTCGCGCGCAGCCTGAAGTGAAGTGAAGTGTGCCCTGCCCGCGCTCAGCGGGTAGCGACCGGCAGGAACTCGACCCCGATTTTGCCGGCCCCCTTGCCGGCCCCGCTCTGGGCGCGCATCCGCGCCAGGTTTTTCGCCACCTCCGCCAGGTATTCCGGGCTCGGCTCGGACTCGCGCCGCAGCGTCGCGAACAGCGGCTCGGGCGTGGTCACCAGCACGACGATCAGTCCGGAACCGGCGGACTTGCCGATCGTCCAGTCGCCGGGCCTGCCGATGGTCGCGCGATGGCCGGGCGGGGCCCGGTTGTCCAGCGCGAGCGCATTCGGCAGCAGGTGGATGACCCCGGCATCGGGCGAATACGCGTCGACCGTCATGAAGGATGCGGTGGCCGGCGTCGTCACATCGACCATCAGCGAATCTCCCGCGGCCAGGGTCGCGCCGGCCGTGGTGGTGGTCTTGCCGGCGCCGGCGAGGCGCAGCCCGGTGCCCCCGCCCGCCTGGCGGTGCGCGATCCAATACGGCGCGAAGGTCGAGAGCACCCGACACATGCCGGGATCGACCTCGCGCACAGCGAGGTGTACCGCCGGCATGCCGGACATGGCCAGCAGCGGCTCCCGGACACCGGCCGTCCCCACCGCCCTCGACACGAAACCTTGCACCGCTACCCCGCCGGCGCGCACATCCGCGGCCAGCGCCGAGCAGGGGATGCGCGCCAGGGCAGCGGCGACGGCGGCCGCCGTCGGCGCGGGAACGGGCGGTGCCGCGATCGGAGGCGC
>JAQGLR010000164.1 GCA_028292765.1 Massilia sp.
AGCGAGGCCAGGCGCGCCGTGACCTTGCCCAGGCCCTGCCCCTGGCCCTCGCTCCAGGTGAGGTGGCCGGAGGCCTGGCGCGAATGCAGGTTCGCCTGCCAGGCGCTGCCGCGATGCGAGGCGCCCACCACCACGTCGGCGATCCTGCGCTCGCCGATGAACAGTTCCGCGGCGCGCGCCGCGAGCGTGGTCGGCATGACGTACTGGGAAAAATTCGGACCCGGGGTGGAAACGCCGCCGGCGCCGGCGGCCTTCGCCGCCCCGTCCGCGCCGCCATCCGCCCCGATCGCGCGCCCGACCGCCAGCCAGGCATCGACGTTCAGCGACTTCATGTCGACGTTGATCATCATGCCCTCGTCCGGCTCCGGCGCCGGCAGGTTGACGCCGATGCCGCCGCGCTCGACCACCCAGCCGCTGTGCGGCTGCCGGCTGCGCAGGTAGCGTGCGGCCACCGCGTTGCCCAGCGCCAGGCGCAATTCGTCGCGGCCGACGCCGTCGATCGTGGGCGCCCCGTCCAGCACGAAATGCAGCGGCAAGCTGTCCGCCTGCGGCTTGTTCAGCGGCGCCGGCAGTTCCAGGCCGAGTCCGGCCAGGGTGGAATCGATCGTGACGCCCAGCCGGCGCTCGCGCACCGTGATCGCGCCCGTGTAGCGCGTGCTGCCCGACAGGCGGGTGGCCAGGCGCGCCAGCCCAGGGGGGCTGCTCCTCCGCATG
The DNA here is from genome assembly GCA_028292765.1 of Massilia sp. GTDB lineage: Bacteria > Pseudomonadota > Gammaproteobacteria > Burkholderiales > Burkholderiaceae_D > Telluria. The sequence continues at coordinate 715 of JAQGLR010000164.1, forward strand.
CCGTCGGCCGACAGGGTGCCGGCCAGGCGGATCGCGATGGCGCCGTCGCGTCCCGTGCCGCCGGCAAGCGCCAGTGGGCCGCCCAGGAAACTGGCGCCGATCCCGTTCAGGTTGAAACCCTGCTCGGTAAACTCGATCTTGCCCAGTGCGGCCTGGAGTGGCGGCAAGTCGGGGAACAATCGAACGTCGTTATTCTGCAATTGCAAGGCGCCCTGCACCTTCGTGCCGACCAGGTTAGCCAGCGGCATCTGCAGCTTCAGCCCGAGCTGGGCGTTGCCGCTGCCCTGCGCGTCGTCGGTGACATGCCCGATCCAGCCGGGTACGGGGCTGGCCGCCACATAGCGCAGGAAGTCCTGCAGCGCGCCGGTCGCGCTGCCGTCGATGTCGAGCATCATGCCTTGAGTGCCGAGGTTCGGAATGACGGCGCGCACGTCCGTCAGTTTCAGGCCGAGCGTGCGCAGCGACTCGCCATGGATTTCCATGCGCGCGCGGTCGAACACGATGCTGCCGTCGATGCCCTCGGCGAGCGGCCACTGCGGCTTGTTCTCCGGCGTGCGGCGGCCCGGCGCGTATTCGAGGGTCGCACCCGCCAGGCGGCCGGCGACGCGGAACTCGCCGCGTGCGCGTTCGGCCGCGTTGTCGGCGCGGAACGGGAATTCGGCGAGGTTGCCGCGCAGCCGCAGGCGCACGTCGTTCAGGGTGCCGCCCTGCAGGGCGGAGGTCAGCCAGCCGCGCAACCCGGGGGGCGTGGCCAGCGGCAGGAAACGGCCCACCTGCGCAATCTGGAAGCCGTCGAGCGTGCCGGTGATGTCGGCCACGCCGGGGCCGTGTCCCTGCCTCAAAGGCAATTGATGGCGTCCCGACAGGCTGCCGCGCATGGACCCTTGCGCGAACTCCAGCTTGTCCACCTCGACCAGCAACTGTTCCCCCGGCTGGTAGCTCCAGCGCGCGCCCAGCGCCAGCCGGTCGAGCGGCATGGCCGGCTCGGCAAACCAGGCCGGCATGCGCAGCGCCAGTTCCCGGGAGTCGAGCGTGAGGCTGCCGCCCTTGTCGGTGGCGTCGATGCTGCCTGACAGGTTGTCGAAACCCGGCAGGGCCGGCAGCGCCGCCCGCGCAGCCACGCCCGGCGCCGCCAGGACCGCAGCGGAACCCGCCTGCGGCTGCAGGCTCAGGCCCGCCACCCTGCCCTTGACGCGGTAGCCCGCCAGGTGCGGAGTTTGGCCATCCCAGCGGCCATCCCAGGAAGCGGAAAAATCGAGCAGGCGGCCGCGCGGCGCAAAATCGGCGAGCGCCTGGCGCTGCAGCGTGGAGAGCGGCAGCTGCGCGGCCAGCCCGGAGAGTGTGGCGAGGTCGACCTGGCGCGCCTGGATGTCCACCCGCTGCGGGCGGCCGCCCCGGGCGGGGGTGAAGGTTTCGGTGAACGTGGCCGGCGGCAGCGCGCGGCCATCGTGTGTTACAACGATAAAATTATCCAGGCTCACCGTGTGGCCGTTGGCGCCAAAAGTAGGCTTGCCGTCGGCCTTGCCCGGCGCGAGCGCCTCGCGCGCCGACAGGCGGCCCGCTACGCTGGCAAAACGCAAGGCCGGCAGGTCGGGCTTGACGCGCGCGGCCACGCCGGCCAGCGCCAGGTCGGCGGTGAAACCGGCCAGGCGCGCCTGGTCGAGCTGCATCCAGGCGCGCAGGGAGCCGCGCCCGCTGCCGACCTGGAATGGATAGTCGAGGTATTCGCGCCATGCGGCCAGGTCGGCCTCGCGCAGGTCGGCGTACAGTTCGCCGCGCCAGAGCGCGATGTCGGACGAGCGGCTGCCGAAGCGCGGATGGGTAAAGCGGGCACGCACGTCGAGCGGTTGCGCCAGCGCCGCAGGCGGCGTCGCCCTGAGCGCGAACCGGTGCGTGGTCCAGTGGTTCTGCAGCACCACCGTGACGTCGCGCAAGGCCAGCGGCGCCGCGCCGCGCCGGGCGTCGAGCCAGTCGACCCGGCCCTCGCGGATGACGATTTCGCGCTGGCGAAACGCCCAGTCGCCGCCGGGGCCGCCTTTCTCCTCGTCTTTCGGGTCGATGCGCATGCCGGCCACGTGGACCACGCCGCCCGCGTCGCGCCGCACCTCCAGGTGCGGGCGGATCAGCTCGATCGTCTCGAAACGCGGCTCGGCCGCCACCACGCTCCACCAGGACAGGGTCGCCGACACCGACGGCAGCGCCAGCACCTGGCGCCCGGCCGCGTCGGTCAGCGTGACGTCGCCCAGGAACAGCGAGGGATTCAGGCCGCTCCAGGACGCGTAGATGCGCGCGATCGCGACCTGGTTGCCGAGCGCGCGGCTGGCCGTGCGCTCGATGTCGTCTTTATACAGGTCGATGTTGGGGAGGATGGCGTAGCGCAACGCCAGGAACAGCAGGGCCAGCGCGAAATACACGAACAGCACCAGCTTGACGGTGAAGCCAAGCACGTGATGCGAGGCCAGGTTCGCATAGCGATAGGCCGCACGCATGCGGCGCCAGCGCGCGGTGAGCCGCTGGTGCGCTTCGTGCGCTTCGTGCGCGTGACCTGCATCAGCCGCCTGCGGTTCCGGATTGTGCATCAAAGTGCTAATAAAAAAGGCTCGCCAAGGTGGATCTATAAACGGGATCTATAAACTGGATCTATAAACAACAGGATTCTTTGAAAGAAGAGCGCTTGCTACGAATGTGGCGTCTACCTTACCATCGTGCTGACCGGGGCAGAACGGCGGGCAATTTTACCGCAAGCAAGCCTGCCGGACCGCTTTTACACTCCAGCCGGACCCTCCCATGCCCCCTGTTTCCGCAGCCTGCAATTCCAGTGTCAATTCACCCGTACAGTCACGCTTCTACCAACGCTGGATCGATGCGGCGCCGGGCCGCGCCGAGCGACTCGCTTCCCTGTCCGGATTATCGCTGGCTTGTCCGGATTTCGGCGCGTTATTGGAACAGGAGTTGGCAGCGGGCATTGGCTTGCCGCGCGCAATGCGGCGCCTGCGCAACCTGCTGGTCTGCAGCCTGATCCGGCGCGACCTCGAGGGACAGGCCGACCTGGACGAAGTCGTGAGCGCCATGACCGGCCTGGCCGATTTCGCGATCCGCACCCACCTGGCCGACCTGATGTCCGAGCTGGTGGCCGCCCACGGGATGCCGGTCGGCGCGGAATCGGGCCTGCCACAGGAAATGCTGGTGCTGGCGATGGGGAAACAGGGCGGCGGCGAGCTGAACGTGTCGTCCGACATCGACCTCATCTTCGTGTATCCGGAAGACGGCGAAACGCAGGCCGCTCCAGGCCAGCGTCCCCTTTCCAACCACGAGTTCTTCATCCGCCTCGGGCGGCGCCTGATCGGCGCATTGTCGGAAGTCATCGAGGATGGCTTTGTTTTCCGGGTCGACATGGCGCTGCGCCCGAACGGCAACTCCGGCCCGCTCGCCGCCAGCCTCAACATGGTGGAGGAATACCTGATCGTGCAGGGCCGCGAATGGGAGCGCTATGCCTGGGTCAAGGCGCGCGCCGTCACCGGGACGCCGGCTGACATCGCGGCACTCGAAGCCATCGTGCGCCCCTTCGTGTTCCGCCGCTACCTCGACTTCGGCGTGATCGACGCGATCCGCAACATGCACGCCCAGATCCGGGCCGAGGTCAAGCGCCAGGAACGGTTGCACCCGGACCGCAGCAATAATGTCAAGTTAGGGCGCGGCGGGATCCGCGAAATCGAATTCCTGGCCCAGGTGTTCCAGCTCATCCGTGGCGGGCGCGACCCGGCCCTGCGCGAGCGCTCCACGCGCCAGACGCTGCGCCTGCTGGCCGAGCGCGAGCTGATGACGCATGACACCGTCGAGCGTTTGCTGGACGCCTACAGTTTCCTGCGCAACCTCGAGCACCGCCTGCAATACCTGGAAGACGCGCAGACCCACACGCTGCCCGCGCTCGACGCCGACCGCCTGGTGGTCGCGCAAATGATGGGCTTCCCGGACGTCGCCACCCTGCTCGAGCGCCTGGACGAACAGCGTGCCTTCGTTGCCTCGCAGTTCGACGACATGTTCGCCGACAAGAGCGCCCCCGTCGATGAGGAGCGCGCCGGGCTGGAAGCGATCGCGGCCGACCCGGAAGCGATCAAGGCGATCGAAATCCACCTGGCCGGACTCGGCTACGACGACCCGGCGGGCAGCGCACGGCGCCTGGCCGGCACCTGGAACGCCCCGCGCCTGCAGGGCCTGCCCGACGCCAGCCGCGCGCGCCTGCTGGCCCTGGTCAACCTGGCGCTGCCCCACGTGGCAAACATCGTGGTCGAAGCCGGGGTGGGCGCCAGTGCGGGCAGCCGCGGCGCCACGCTCGGGCGCCTGCTCGACTTCCTGGAGGCGATCGCACGCCGCTCGGCCTACCTGTCGCTGCTGACCGAATACCCGCACACGCTCGAGCGCGTGATCCGCATGATGCATGCCAGCGGCTGGGCCGCCACCTTCCTGACGCTGCACCCGATCCTGCTCGACGAACTGCTGGACGACCGCGGCAGCGGCATCGACGAGCCGGCTGCGCTTGCCGCCAGCCTCGACGCGAAGCTGGAAGAAGCGCTCGGGGACACCGAGCGCCAGCTCGACATCCTGCGCGAGACCCACCACGCCCAGCTGTTCCGGCTGCTGTCGCTCGATCTCGCCGGCGAGCTCTCGGTCGAGCGCCTGGCCGATCATTTGTCGGCGCTGGCCGACGTGGTGGTGGCCGCCACGGTGCGCTGGGCCTGGCGCACGGTCGCCACCCGCCACATCGAGGAGCCGCGCTTCGCCGTCATCGCCTACGGCAAGCTCGGCGGCAAGGAGCTCGGCTATGTGTCCGACCTCGACGTCATTTTCCTGTTCGACGACGATGACGACATGGCGCCATCGAATTACGCGAAGCTGGGGCAACGCTTCATCACCTGGATGACGGCGCACACGCCGGCCGGCATCCTGTTCGACATCGACACCGCCCTGCGCCCGGACGGCGCCAGCGGCATGCTGGTGAGCTCGCTGTCGGCCTTCGAGCGCTACCAGCACAATGCGGCCTGGGTGTGGGAGCACCAGGCGCTGACCCGCGCCCGGTTCTGCGCCGGCGACGCGTCGATCGGCGCGCGCTTCGAGGCAATTCGCGAGGCGGTACTGCGGCGCGACCGCAGCGCGCAGGCCGATGAGTTAAAGGCGGAGGTGTTGAAGATGCGCACGCGCATGCATGATGCCTATCCGAACCGCACTGCGCTGTTCGACCTCAAGCAGGACAGCGGCGGCATGATCGACATCGAATTCATCGTCCAGTACCTGGTGCTGCGCTACGCGGCAAAGCACCCGCAACTGACGGCGAACGCCGGCAATATCGCCTTGCTGCACCGCAGCGCAGAACTCGGCCTGATCGATGCCGACCTGGCCAGGAGCGTCGCCGACGCCTACCGCGCGATGCGCAAGCTGCAGCACCAGTTGCGCCTGCAAGGCCGCGAAGCACGGATCGAACCAGGCACGGTAGGCGACTACGCGGCCTGCGTCACGCGTCTCTGGCAAGCCTGCTTCGTGAAATAAATTCGCCCGCAACCGGGCTGCAACCCGGCTGTCGGGCGGCAGAAATTGGCCCAAATTCCGCCCGTATTCGGTGCAGATCGGCCCAGATCGCACCAGATTCACCCACTTCGTGCACCGGCGCGTGCATACCGCCTACTGCTGACTTTCCGGTCACTTTTCCTTGCACTTCGCCATGTTGTTTTCCATACACATGGCGAGCCTGGCCAGTATTGACATTAATCAATCTTCAATGCTTTCATAGGGTTGCGTAATTACACATCACGCACCGTTGCAGTTTATAGAAACAGCCGTATCGAGCGGCAAATAAATCCGGAGAGCACATGCAACAACGTACCAAGATCGCGCTGGCCGTCGCCGTCGCACTTCAGTCCATGATTTCCGTGGCGCAGGCTCAAGAGGCCATGCAGCGCGTCGAAGTCACTGGTTCGCGCATCCGCCAGGTCGACCTGGAAACCGCGCAGCCGGTCCAGGTGATGACCCAGGAGCAGATTCAGAAGACGGGCCTGATCACTGTCGGCGACATCATCAACAACATGTCGGTCGCCGGCACCCCTGCCTTCAGCAAGGGTTCGACCCTGGGCGCGAGCCGCGAACAGGGTGGCCAGTTCATCAACATGCGCAACCTCGGCTCGCAGCGCCTGCTGGTGCTGGTCAACGGCCGTCGCTGGACCACCACCGTCCTCGGCTACACCGACATGTCGACCGTGCCGGCCACGATGATCGAGCGCATTGAAGTGCTGAAAGACGGCGCCTCGTCGATCTATGGTTCGGACGCGATTGCAGGCGTCGTCAACATCATCCTGAAGAAGTCGCTGGAGGGCGGCGTCGCCAGCGCCTACGTCGGCCAGAACGAAAAGGGCGACGGCCAGAACACCGATTACACCCTCTCCTACGGCGCCGGCAGCGACAAGGCGAACATCATGTTCGGCCTGTCGCACAGCGACCAGGGCGCCGTCTGGGCCAAGGACCGCGACATCACCGCCTCCAGCTATGGCCCGGGCCACTTCAACGCCGGCTTCGGTGGCGGTCCATGGGGCCGTATCCAGCCGGTCAACCCGCTCACCGGCGGCGGCCTGTCGGCCAACGCGGCCAACACCAACGGCGGCTTCAACCGCATCATCAACCACACCGGCACCTATGACGGCGTGGGCATCGGCGCGAGCTCGCGCGACAAGTTGAACTACCATGACTACCTGAACGCCGCCGGAGCCGCCGCCGACGCGGACACGTTCAACGCGACGCAGCAGATGATGTTCACGTCGCCGAACCGCCTGACCTCGATCTTCACCAAGGGCGCGGTCTCGCTGCCGATGGGCATCGAGCTGAGCTCGACCGCGATGTACGCGCAACGCGTCTCGGTCCGCCAGATCGCCGGCTATCCACTCTCCTCGACTTCCCAGAGCAAGTATCCGGTCTACATCGACAAGGACAACTACTACAACCCGTACGGTAACCAGGCTCCCGGCGTCGCAGCGGGCACCGGCATCGACCTGTTCTTCTCGCGCCGCACGACCGAAGTGCCGCGCGTGAGCGACAACACCAACCGCACGATGCACATCGACGTCGCGCTGAATGGCGACTTCGAGATTGCCGGCAAGCCATGGAACTGGGGCGCTGCCTACAATTACAACAGCGTCGAAGGCACGGTCACGGGCACCGGCAACCTCAACCTGCTGAACCTGAAGAAGGCCCTCGGCCCATCGTTCCGTAACACCAATACGGGCGTCGTCCAGTGCGGCACCGCGGCTGCCCCGGTCTCGCTGCTCGAGTGCGTACCATTCGACATTCTCGGCGGCCCCTCGGCCTCCACCCCGCAAGCCCTGGCCTACGTCATGTCGAACGGCATGGCCAGCTATGGCAGCAAGGTCACCAGCGCAACGGTGGACCTGAGCGGCGAGGTGTTCAACCTGCCGGCCGGCGCCGTTGGCGTCGCAGGCGGCCTCGAGCACCGCAAGGTCACCGGCTATGACCAGCCGGGCCAGTTCGAGCAGTCGGGCTATTCGACCGACCTCGCCGGCAATGCGACCTATGGCAAGTACACCGTCAAGGAAGCCTACCTCGAAGTCAATGTGCCGGTCCTGAAAGACCTGCCATTCGCACAACTGCTGAACATCAACCTGGCATCGCGCTATTCGGACTACAGCAACTTCGGCAGCACGACCAACAGCAAGGCCAGCTTCATGTGGAAGCCGATCAAGGACCTGCTGGCACGCGGCACCTGGGCTGAAGGCTTCCGTGCCCCGGCCCTGGGCGACACCTTCGGTGGCGGCGGACAGTCGTTCGACTCCTACCTGGACCCATGCGACAGCGCCTTCGGCGCCGCGTCGAGCGATACCGCAGTGCGTGCGCGTTGCGCCGCAGCCGGCGTGCCGGCCAACTTCCGCCAGAAGCAGCAATCGGGCGCCAACGTGCCTGCAGGCGGCTCGCAGACGCCGTACCCGTTCGTCCAGGGTATCGGCAACGGCACGCTGACCCCGGAAACGGCCATCACGAAAACCCTGGGCCTGGTCTACAGCCCATCGTTCGTGCCTGGCCTGACCGTCGGCCTCGACTGGTTCAACATCACGATCGAGAACCGCATCTCGGGCGTCTCCACGCCCTACCTGCTGAACCAGTGCTATGTGTTTGCCAATCCGGAGTTCTGCACCACCATCACGCGTGATGCGTCCGGCCAGATCACCGGCCTGTCCCGTGGCAACACCAACCTGGGCGAGATGGAAACCGAAGGCATGGACCTGAGCATCGGTTACCGCCTGCCGCGCACGGCTTACGGCCAGTTCGGCGTGCGTTCGGAAACCACGTATGTCGATTCGTTCCGCACCCGTAGCACCGCTGCCAACCCATGGACCGAGTACGCCGGCGAGTACTACTACAACCGCGTGAAGTCGAACCTGTCGGTCGACTGGAGCATGGGCAACTGGAGCGCAACCTGGGCCGCCCGCTACTACAGCGGCACCAAGGTCCGCTGCTGGTCGAACACGGCGACCTCCGTGGTCGAGTGCGACAACCCGGCAGCGATGCAGAGCTGGGGCCGTGGCAACAGCAAGCATGGCTCGACCACGTACAACGACCTGTCGGTCGCGTATGCGTTCCCGTGGAAGGGCAAGCTGCTGGTCGGTGCGAACAACGTGTTCAACAAGGACCCGCGCATCGTCTACAACACGGCGTCGAATTTCGGCGGCAACGCGTCGTCGTCGTCCGTCAACCCGGACCTGCCGATCGACCGCTTCTTCTACGTGCGCTACAACCAGGCGTTCTGATCCTGGACGTTTGAATGTGAAGGCCCGCTTCGGCGGGCCTTTTTTGTCCGGCGAACCGACACGCCCGCCGCGCCTGCACGCCCCGCGCTGCCGACACCCGCCGTGAATATCGAATATTCGCCCTTAGAGCAAAGATACCGAATCGTCAAGTGCCGTTCGTTGAATCAACCACATGTAAATACGCATTTGCGCAACAGTAACAAAATTTCGGTCGGATTCATTGACAGAAACATTGCATGGATGCTTCCATGCCTGTCTGAAGATTGATGGACGGATCTTTACGGTCAGCCACATCTTTCGATAGGTCGCCCACAGCGACACTTTCCGTTACGGCAATGCTGGGTCCCAGCAAGGCTGCGTTTTCACCCCCCTAGGAGTTTTGCAATATGATGGAAACAATCTTGTCCCGGTCGATCCGCGTGATCTGCCTGGGCGGTATGACCCTCGGCATGCACGCCGCGTACGCTCAAGAAGCGGCGCAATCGATGCAGCGCGTCGAAGTCACCGGTTCGCGTATTCGCCAGGTCGACCTGGAAACGGCCCAGCCGGTCCAGGTCATGACCCAGCAGCAGATCCAGGCTACCGGCCTGGTGACCGTCGGCGACATCCTGAACCAGCTTTCCTCGGCAGGTTCGCCGGACTTCAGCAAGGGCGGCTCCCTGACGTCGAACCGTGAAAACGGCGGCCAGTACATCAACCTGCGCAACCTGGGTTCGCAGCGCCTGCTGGTGCTGGTGGACGGCAAGCGCTGGACGCAGACCGTCGACGGCTTTACCGACATGTCGACCGTTCCATCGTCGATGATCGAGCGCATCGAAGTGCTGAAGGACGGCGCCTCGTCGATCTACGGCTCGGACGCGATCGCCGGCGTGGTCAACATCATCCTGAAGAAGAAACTCGAAGGCGGCCAGCTGAGCGTCTACGTCGGCCAGAACGAAAAAGGCGACGGCAAGAACAAGGACTTCTCGCTGAGCTTTGGCGCGAGCACCGACAAGGCGAGCATCATGTTCGGCCTGTCGCACACCGAACAGGGCGTGGTCTGGGCCAAGGACCGCGAGATCACCCGCTTCCCGCGTACCCAGAAATACCCGACCGAAGGCCTGGGCGGCGGTCCATGGGCTAACATCTGGGACCTGGACGGAAACTTCGACAAGGTACTGAACCACACCGGCGACCAGAACGGTGGCGGCGTCGGCGCCGATTCGCGCAACCCGGCGAACTACCACGACTACAGCAGCAGCATCGCTGCCGACAAGTTCAACAGCGCTTCGCAGATGATGTTCCAGATGCCGAACCGCCTGGACACGATCTTTACCAAGGGCACCGTCGAACTGCCATTCGGCATGCAGTTTGGCACCACCGCGATGTTCTCGCAGCGTAAGTCGAGCGCGCAGATCGCCGGCTACCCGCTCAACAGCTATAGCCAGCCGGCCTTCCCTGTGTTTGTCGACAAGGACAGCTACTACAATCCGTACGGCAGCTCGGTTGCCGGCGCCGGCAACGGCATCGACCTGGCCTTCGTACGCCGCACGGTCGAACAGCCGCGCGTGACCGACAACACCAACCGCACCGTGCACATCGACGCCACCCTGTCGGGCGACTTCGAACTGCGTTCGCTGCCATGGAACTGGAGCGTCGGCTACAACCACAGCGCTGTCAGCGGCTCGACCCTGGGCACCGGCAACCTGAACCTGCTGAACCTGAAGCGCGCCCTCGGCCCGTCGTTCATGAACGCCTCGGGCGTGGTCCAGTGCGGCACTCCGGGCGCACCGGTCTCGCTGACCGAATGCACCCCGTTCAACATCATCGGCGGCCCATCGGCCTCGACCCCGGCGGCGATCGCCTACGTGATGTCGACCGGCCAGGCAACCTATGGCTCGACCATCAACAGCGCCACCGCCGACATCGCCGGTGAAGTCTTCACCCTGCCAGCCGGCGCCATCGGCATCGCAGCCGGTGTCGAGCGTCGCGAAGTACGCGGCCATGACATTCCGGGCCAGTTCGAGCAATCGGGCTACTCGAGCGACCTCGCCGGCAACCCGACGCGCGGCCGCTACACCGTCCGTGAAGCGTACGCAGAGCTGAACGTGCCGCTGCTGAAGGGCGTGCCGCTGGCTGAACTGCTGAGCGTCAACCTGGCTACCCGCCACTCGGACTACAGCAACTTCGGCGTGACCAACAACAGCAAGGCCAGCTTCATGTGGAAGCCGGTCAAGGACGTGCTGGTTCGCGGTACCTGGGCGGAAGGCTTCCGTGCACCGGCCGTGGGCGACACCTTCGGTGGCGGCCAGCAGACCTTCGACGACTACCTGGACCCATGCGATGCACTGTATGGCCAGCGTAGCGCGCCAGGCGTGGAAGCGGCTTGTACCGCAGCGGGTGCCCGTCCAGGCTTCCGCCAGTTGGCACAGGGCGGCCCGATCGAAAGCGCGGCTGGCGACCAGTCGCCGTACCCGTTCGTCGGCGGCGCCGGCAACGCCTTCCTGTCGCCTGAAACGGCCGTCACGAAGACCGCCGGTATCGTCTACAGCCCATCGTTCCTGCCAGGCTTCACGGCTGCGCTGGACTGGTTCAACATCAAGGTCACGAACCAGATCACCGGCATCTCCGCAAGCGAAGTGGCGGAATACTGCTACGTGCGCGGCCTGCCGTCGTTCTGCGGCGCGCTCAAGCGTGACCCGGTCAGCGGCCAGATCATCTCGCTGAACCGCGGCAACGCCAACAAGGGTGCCCTGGAAACCGAAGGCCTGGACCTGTCGCTGGGCTACCGCCTGCCGCGCACTGCCTACGGTTTGTTCAACATCCGTTCGGAAACCAGCTACGTCGACAGCCTGCGTGACCAGGCAGAGACCGGCGCCGAATGGGAGAACTACGAAGGCCAGTACTTCTACAACCGCGTCAAGTCGAACCTGTCGCTGGACTGGAGCCTGGGTAACTGGAGCAGCACCGTCACCTCGCGTTTCTACAGCGGCGTGAAGGATCGTTGCTACAAAGTTAACACCACCGAGTGCAACAGCATCGGCGGCGCAGCGAGCTGGGGCACGAACTACAACAAGCTCGGCAGCGTGACCTACACCGACCTGAGCGTCGGTTACAAGACGGCCTGGAAAGGCCAGATCCTGGTTGGTGTGAACAACATCTTCGCCAAGGAACCACGCATGACCGTGAACGGTGCAGCTTCGTCGTCGCTGGTCGACGCCGACTTCCCGATCGACCGCTTCTTCTACGTGCGTTACAACCAGTCGTTCTGATGGTGGAGGCCCGCAAGGGCCTCTCCTGAAGAAGGCTGACGTAGTCGACATGCCCGCCGGGGTTTCCCCCGGCGGGCATTTTTATTTCCGGGCTGCGGTATCATGGCGGATTGAGCGGCGCGGCCGCGGTTATCGAATACACGAACAATGGCAATCAAACTCAAGAACGACAAGGACATCGCGAAAATGCGCGTCGCCGGCCGCATGGCCGCCGAGGTGCTGGAAATGATCGGGGAGTACGTCGTTCCCGGCGTCTCCACCGAAGAACTCGACCGCCGCTGCAACGAATACATCCGCAAGGTGCAGAAAGCCACGCCGGCCAACGTCGGCTACCACGGCTTCCCGAAGACCCTGTGCACCTCGATCAACGGCGTGGTCTGCCACGGCATCCCCAGCGAACAGGACATCCTGGTCGATGGCGACATCCTCAACATCGACGTCACCGTCATCAAGGACGGCTGGCACGGCGACACCAGCCGCATGTACTACGCCGGCACCCCGAGCCCTGATGCGAAGCGCCTGGTCGACACCACCTTCGACTGCATGATGGCGGGCATCCGCGCGGTGCGCCCGGGCGCGCGCCTGGGCGACGTCGGCCACGCCATCCAGAAGCTGGCGGAGTCCGCCGGCTACTCGGTGGTGCGCGACTATTGCGGCCACGGCATCGGCCGCGTCTACCACGAAGACCCGCAGGTGCTGCACTACGGGCGTGCCAACACGGGCCTGCTGCTGAAGGAAGGCATGACCTTCACGGTCGAGCCGATGATCAACGCCGGCGACGACGAAGTGGCCCAGCTCGAGGACGGCTGGACCGTGGTCACGCGCGACGGTTCGCTGTCGGCCCAGTGGGAACACATGATCGCCGTGACAAGCAACGGCTTCGAGATCCTGACGCCCTGGCCGAAGGGCTGAGGGCCGCGCGCTCGACGAAAGCGCAGGCCAAAAAAAACCCGGCGCGAGCGCCGGGTTTTTGCTTATTGCAACTTCACGATCAGAACTGGTATTCCGCCGCCAGCTTGATGGTGCGCGGACGCAGCGCGTAGCCGCCACGCAGGTCGATCGGTGCCTCGGCCTCGAACAGGTTGCGGATGTTCATCGTCAGGCGCGTGTTCTTGATGCCGGTGTACACGAAGTTCAGGTCGGTACGCACGTCGTCCTTGCGATAGCAAGGCAGGTCCGCGGTCGGCTTGATGCGCGTCTGGCAGCCCGCCTCGTTCCAGGTGGCAACGTCGGTCTCGTTGAAGTTCAGCGCCGTCTCCGAACGGCGGTTCACGCGGACCGTGGTCGCGAAATCACCCTTCTTCCAGGTACCGCTCAGCACCGACACCAGGCGAGGCTGGTCACGCAGGCCGACCGTGTTCGGGCGGTACTTGTTACCGCTCACGTCCCAGGTACGGAAGCTCAGCGCCACCGTGTTCACCAGGCCGAGGTTCAGGCTGCCCCAGCCGCCCAGGTTCCAGCGGGTTGCCAGGTCGATGTCCACACCCTCGCTCAAGCTCTTGCCCAGGTTCTCGTAGGCCAGCAGCAGCGACTGGATGTTACCGACAGCGAAGGCCAGGTTGCCGGGCTGAAGTTCGTTGGCACGCTGGGCCAGGCGGCGGTCGGTTTCGCTGACCGCGTTACGGACGATCAGTTTCGAGTATTCCGCCTCGTCTTCACGCTGCAGCACGTAGGACACCGCGCGGTAGTTGATCTCGCCGCGACGCTCGATCTTGAAGTAGTCGACAGCGAGGTTGATGTTGCGGTTCGGCTCGAGCACGAAGCCAATCGTCGTGCTGCGCGAGGTTTCCGGCTCCAGGGTCGAGCTCGACGAAATCATCGCCGGGATCGAGGTCAGGCAGCCCGAGTTGTAGGCAAGCGTCGCATCGCTCTTGTCGTTGGTGTTGCCATTCTTCAGGACGTCGCGGATGGCGGTCGCGGTGTCGCAGCGCTTCGGATCGAGCGTGCTGTTGAAGAAGCCCGTCAGGCCGACCTTGCCCAGCGTTTCCGGAATGTTCGGGGTGCGGAAGCCGCCTGCATAGGTGCCGCGGAACAGCAGCTGCGGGATCAGGGCATAGGTCACGCCCAGCTTCGGCGAGACGTGGGCGTCGAAGCCTTCGCTCTTGTCCACGCGCAGTGCGCCGTTGACCACGAGTTTCTTGGTCAGCGGTGCGTTCAGTTCGCCGTACAGGGCATGCATGGTACGCCCGCCGTCGATCCACAGCGAGCCGCGGCCGATGATCTCGGCGTTGACCACGTTGTCGGTCGAGCGGATGTAGGCGTTCTCGCGGCGCACTTCGCCGCCAACGGCGAACGACAGCGGTCCACCGCCCAGGGTCATCAGTTCGCCGCTTACCTTGGCGTCGACGAAGTCCTGCGACAGATCGGCGTTGGTGCCGATTTGCGGGAACATGCGCAGCAGCAGCTCAGGGCTGTTCGGGCCGCCGAGCTTGTATTCGCCGCTCGACACCGCGTTCGGCATGGCCGTACGGTGCGCGCCGCGGTCGAGCGACTTGGCATCCGCGCCGACACGGCCGATCGCGGTCTCCCATTCCCAGCCGTTGGCGAAGGTTCCGGTCAGGCCGGCCATCACGCGGTACTGGTTGGCGATCGACGGGCTGACCCACATGTCCAGGTCGTCCATGAAGCGGTAGTCGATGCCGACCGGGAAGTTGTACGGGTTCGCCGGGTTGCCGACGGCAAGTTTCGGCTTGTTGACCGATTGCGAGGTCTTTGTATTACCGTCAAACCAGTTCGTCGGGGATCCGGCCGAGTTCGCGTACGGCAGCGAGCGGTAGGTGGTCTCGGTGCGCGAGTACGACACTTCGGCGAAGCCGCGGATGTTGTCGGTGACCTTGAAGCGCGCCTGGCTGAAGAAGTTCAGGCGTTCGGCCGGGTCGGACCACGGATTGATGCCGGTCAGGTCGCTCGTGCAGAGCTTGCCGGCATTGATCTGGCTGGCCGGGCAGGATGCCACCGCCTGGCGCACGGCGGCGCGGCCGGGGCCGGCCGCTTCGTTCAGGTTGCCCGGGAACGAAAACAGGCTCGGGTCGCCGAATGCCGGGCTGACGTACTGGCGGTGCCACGACGGGTAGTGCTTGATCACGTCGGCCTGCATGTAGCCGTCGCGGCGATACGCCTCGAGGCTGGCGAATGCGTTGTAACCGTCGCGTTCGAGGTTGCCGAGGCCGCCGAAGATGGCGGCGGTTTTCTGGTCGCCGACCTTGTGGCTCAGGTTGCGCTCGATACTACCGCTGAGGCGCAGGCCTTCGAAGGTGTTGCGGGTGATGATGTTGATGACGCCGGCCATCGCGTCCGAGCCGTAGACCGCGGAGGCGCCGTCCTTCAGGATCTCGACGCGTTCGATGATGTCGGCCGGAATGGCGTCGACGTTGACGAACATTTCCTTGCCGCCGTCGGCGAAGGCATAGTTCGAGACGCGGCGGCCGTTCACCAGCACCAGCGTCGCGCCCTTGCCCAAGCCGCGCATCGAGGCGCCGGAGGCGCCGCGGGCGAAGCTGTTCGAGCTGCCGTCATCGCGCAGCGTGCCGGTATCGAACGAGGTCAGGGTGTCGAGCACCTGCCGCACCGTGTTGGCGCCGGTGGCCTTGATGTCTTCGCGGCGCATCACGGTAACCGGCGAGGCGGTCTCGCCGTCGATGCGCTTGATGTTCGAGCCAGTGACGAACACCCGCTGGATTTCCGGTGCCGGCGCCGGGGCGGTCTGTGCCAGTACGTGGGTACTGCCGATGGCCAGCGCGACGGCGAGGACACTGCGCTTCACTACCAAATTCTTTCCCACTGTTTCTTTTCCTTTTTATTTGTAAACGTTTTTTTTCACGTATGCACGATACATACGTTTCGATTCTGTCAGGATCTTGCACTTAAGAAAATAAATTTAGTTGGGTTATCGGATTATGCCTAATGTTGGTTGCGAAGCGACAACAGTTGTATAGACGACTTTTTGCCTGATTTTCCGGCTTTTCGCTTGCGGATGGGCTGAATGCAAGTTGAAGCCGGAAGTGCACCGATCCGGCATCGGCATGGGGCGGCCAGTGTTACTGACCGGTCCCCTGCCACACCACCCGGCATGTGGGTCCGCACGGGCGGTTCGAGTAGTTGAGGTTATGAGAGTCGAGGCACGCCAAAACGATCAAAGTAGGCAATTGTCAGCACCTTGTTAAGCGCCATTCGGCTATTGCGCCACCAGCGTCGGCTATTCTTCGTCACCAGCACAATTCCTGCATCCGCTGCTTGAAGGTCTCGCCCGCCTTATTCGACACCGCCCGTTTGACCTCGCCTTTCGGGGCTACCACAGGCTGCAACCCGGAAACCTGCGGCCAAACGCGCTCGCCACCGCACTTTTCGATTCATTGATTGTCAGGATCGGAAGAACTTCTCCAGATCGACCACGACCCGGTAGCCATCCTGAACATGCTGCTGTGCTGCAAGCACGGCGGCACGCGCACGACGGCCAGGACGGAATCCATGGCTGTGTTGACTAAAAGTGCGATCGATCAGCGGTTGCAGCACTTGCAGAATAGCTTGCTGGATCAGGCGGTCCACCACGGTGGGTATCCCCAACTCACGTTCGCTGCCATCTGGCTTGGGAATGCCGACGCGACGCATTGGACTGGGCCGATACGTGCCTGCCATCAATTGGTATCTGATGTACGGCCATGCGTTCGTCCGATGGCGGCAGGTCTGCGCGATGTCCATGCCATCCACGCCTGCGGCACCTTTGTCTGCCTTCACACGTTTCCACGCGCGGTGCATGTTCTCTCTCGCAAGCGCTTGCTCAAGCAAGGCTTGCCCTGCATTTCTCTTGCCATGCCGCGTGAGGCGAGCTTCGTCGCTGATCAAGTCGCGGACGGCTTCACCGTCCGCTACCGAGACTCGCCCCGCTCGCGCAGGCATCGATGCAGTGCTTTCCTTATCGACATGGTGGTAAACGCTCCTTCTCGTTCGGCCCTTCGCCCCAGACTGCGGCTACTACGGCCTCTGCTGACTTCTCGCTCCGGCTCTCACCGTCGCCCTTTCAGGAACGAGGCGAGATCTCCCAAGGTAAGAACGCCTCCTTCCCTGCACAAGCGCCGGATTTACGCCACCTTGCCTTTGACCACAAGAGCTTTGCGGTTTCTGGCCCGCTCGCCCTGCTCGGCAGCGCCTTCTATCCGATTCTTGTTCATCGGCTCGCAGGAGAGCGCCCATGCTGGACGCACCAAAAAAAACGCCCCGAAGGGCGTTTTTAGGAAAGCGTGGCAGCTTACTGTGCGTTCATCAGCGCGACGGTGGTGTCGAGCATGCGGTTCGAGAAGCCCCACTCGTTGTCGTACCACGACGACACCTTCACCAGGCGGCCCGAGACTTTCGTCAGGGTGGAGTCGAAGTTCGACGAGGCCGGGTTGTGGTTGAAGTCGATCGAGACCAGCGGCTCGGTCTGGTAGGTCAGGATGCCGGCCAGGGCGCCTTCGGACGCCGACTTCATCAGGGCGTTGACTTCGTCCACGGTCGTGTCGCGCTTGGCGATGAAGGTCAGGTCGACGATCGACACGTTGATGGTCGGCACGCGGATCGCGAAGCCGTCCAGCTTGCCGTTCAGTTCCGGCAGGACCAGGCCGACCGCGGCGGCGGCGCCGGTCTTGGTCGGGATCATCGACTGGGTGGCCGAACGCGCGCGGCGCAGGTCTTCGTGCATCACGTCGGACAGCACCTGGTCGTTGGTGTAGGCGTGCACGGTGGTCATCAGGCCGGTTTCCAGGCCGATCGCGTCGTTCAGCGGCTTGACCAGCGGGGCCAGGCAGTTGGTGGTGCAGGATGCGTTCGAGATGACGGTGTCGGTGGCTTTCAGCACGTCCTGATTGACGCCGAAGACGATGGTCGCGTCGACGTCCTTGCCGCCCGGCGCCGAGATGATCACTTTCTTGGCGCCGCCCTTCAGGTGGGCCGAGGCTTTCTCTTTGGTGGTGAAGAAGCCGGTGCACTCCAGCACTACGTCGACGCCGAGCTCGCCCCAAGGGATCTCGGCCGGGTTACGCTGCGCGAACACGCGGATCGGGTCGCCGTTGACGATCATGTTGTCGCCCTCGACCGTCACGGTGCCCGGGAACTTGCCGTGGGCGGTGTCGTAGCGGGTCAGGTGGGCGTTGGACTCGGCATTACCCAGGTCGTTGATGGCGACGATCTGGATGTCCTGCTTTTTGCCGCCTTCGTAGAAAGCGCGCAGGATGTTACGGCCGATACGGCCATAGCCGTTGATTGCAACTTTGATGGTCATACTCTTAGCTCCTGATTAAAAAAAACCGTTAGCAGGC